>DYBQ01000129.1 GCA_019418545.1 Clostridiales bacterium
CTATTTTGTGGACTGAATCTCACATAAAGATTTTATATTTCATAGCATTAGAACAAAAAACCAGAATCTAACAGCTGGAAGAACAGCTGGGCAAGATACAGAAAGGATGATTTAAATGGCAAACAAAACAGCAGCGGGGCTTGTACAGCACGTGAAACAGTGTTTGAAAGACGAATGGGGCTATGTATACGGTGCCATTGGCCAGACCTGCACGGAAAGCCTCCTGGACCAATGCGCGGCCAGATACCCAGACAATCATCTGGCTGGCGGGCCCATGCGGGAAGCTGGCGAGAAGTGGCTGGGGCGCAAAGTTGCGGACTGTTCCGGTATTGTAAAAGCCTATCTCATGAGCGATTACACCGGAGGTCCCATTAAGTACAGCGCAAAGTACGATGTGGCAGTGCATTACAATTCTGCAAAGGAAAAAGGCCCCATCAGTACTATGTCTGAAGTTCCTGGCATTATCGTGTATATGCCCGGCCATGTGGGCGTGTATATCGGCAATGGGGAGGTTATTGAGAGCGCCGGAACCCTGTATGGTGTGAAGAAATCAACGGTAAAGAAATCCTATGTCAGCGGCCCGTGGACCCACTGGTACAAATGCCCTTATATCGAGTATCCCGGAGAGGTGGAGCAGCCGGACGGCAACCCTGATACAGAAGAAAAGCCGGTAAAACCCGCTCCGGTTTCTGTTGATGTAACCTATCGTGTCCGGGGCGTAAAGGGGAAATGGTATCCGGCAGTGAAAAACCTGACGGACTATGCCGGTCTGCCTGGTGACGCCATCACCGATGTGGCGATTAAGGTATCTGAGGGGAAAATCAAGTACCGGGTACATATCAAGAGTGGTGGCTGGCTGCCATATGTCACAGGATATGATATCAATGAGCCGGAAAACGGCTATGCCGGGGACAAGAAGTCCATCGATGCCATTGAGGTATACTACTACACCCCCGATGGCATCCAGCCCTATAAGAAGGCAAAATACCGCGTCAGCCCGCTGGGCGGCAATTATTGGCCGTGGCAGTACGATAACGAAAAGGACGACAGCCAGGACGGCTATGCCGGCAGCTTTGGCCAAGCAATTGACAGGTTTCAGATTGTGATTGTGTGAGGTACCGCTCATGCCTGTGGAAGTAATCGTTGCAGCCATGTCCCTGTGCGGAACCGCACTGGGCAGCCTGGCCGGAATTTTAACGTCCAGCCGCCTGACCTCTTACCGTATCGGCAAGCTGGAAGAGAAAGTGAATAAGCACAACAACCTGATTGAACGCATGGTAGCCGTGGAGCAATCCACGAAGTCAGCCCATCACCGCATTGATGAAATCAGAGAGGAGATTGAAAATCATGAAAATTAACTGGACTGTCCGTCTGAAAAACAAAACCTTCTGGCTCACAGCCATCCCGGCGCTGCTTTTGCTTGGCAGCCAGGTGTTGGCGCTGTTCGGCATCAGCTGGGATTATACCCCTTTGGCACAGCAGCTGTCCGCTATCTGCGGCACCGTGTTCGGCCTGCTGGCCCTCCTGGGCGTAGTCAACGACCCCACCACCAGCGGAGTTTCCGACAGTACGCAGGCGCTGACTTACCAGAACCCCAAAAGGAATTATGTGGAACTGACAAAGAAATAATCTAACAAGATTATAACAAGCAACACAACAAATAACATAACAAAGTAAGTCGTAGAAAGTTATAGAAAGCTATAGTTTGGTCATAGATAACACAAGGCCGCCCCGCTCGGAGTTTTCCGGGTGGGGCGGTTTTTGTTTATAGAACGTACCGTCTTATGACAAAGACTGCCTCGAGGACATCCGGGTACTCTTTCCAAAAGCGCAGCAGGAGCTGGTAAACTGCGCCACCAATGTCCGCATCCGGGACGTGGAGGTGCTGACGGTTTATCTGGATTTGCAGCCGGTTCCCTTTAATAAGGGCTTCTATTCCGTTGACATGACCTTCTTCTTTGATGTGTCCCTGGACTTGTTCCGGGCTCCGGCATCGGGCCCCGTTGCAGTACATGGCATTTCCATTTTCAGCAAAAAGGTCATTCTGTACGGCAGCGAAGGGAATGTGAAAATGTTCAGCTCAGACGGCACCGGGGAAGAAATTGACAACACCGGCTGCAAGGTGCTGCCCAAAGCCACCGTGCAGGTTGCCCAGCCGGTTGCCCTGTCGGCGCGGATTTGCGACGCGGGACACCACTGCTGCGAGCCTTGCTGCCGGATTCCCGAATGCATCTGCAAGCGGTATGGCGGCGACTTTGAGACAAACGACTGCGGGCGTGTGATTTATGCAACCATCGGCCTGTTTATCATTGTGCAGATTGTCCGCAATGTGCAGATGCTGATTCCGGCCTATGACTTCTGTGTGCCGGAGAAGGAATGTGAAACCTCGTCGGATAACCCCTGCGAGCTGTTCCGGCGGATTGAATTCCCCACCGATGAATTTTTCCCGCCCAAAGCCGGCGACTGCGGCTGCGGCTGTGGGGACAGGGGATAAGTGAAAATCCCGGTAAACAACAAAAAGCCCTCGGAATCATTTCCGGGGGCTTTTTGCAGGACTCGTTTTAGCACTCAAACACAAAGAGTGCTAAAATTTACAAATTGATGCTTGTTTATTCATAATTTGGTCATATTCTTCCGATATCATACAGACAGTTCCGAACCACTTTAAAGGAGGGGTTATCATGAACGCTCAAAAATTTACACAAAAATCTTTGGAAGCCATCCAGTCCGCTCAGCAGCTAACCATTGAGCGGCAGAACATGCAGCTGGAAGAAGAGCACCTGTTTTATGCGCTGCTCACCCAGGAGGACGGGCTGATTCCCCAACTGCTGCTGAAGATGAACTGCAATATACAGGCTTTGAGTAAGGAAGCCGAAAAACTGCTGGACAAGTTCCCCCATGTTTCCGGCCCCGGCCGGGAGGCAGGGAAGATTTATGTTTCGGCTGATGTGGATAGAGTGCTGAACGCTGCCGAAAAAACCGCCGACACCATGAAGGACGACTATGTTTCGGTGGAGCACTTGTTCCTTTCTTTGCTGGAAAATCCCAATCAGAACCTTTCCCAGCTGTTTAAAACCTTTAACATTGACAAAAACGGCTTTTTAAATGTGCTGGTGTCTGTCCGGGGCAACACCCGCGTCACAAGCGACAGCCCTGAGGCCACCTATGACGCCTTAAAGCGTTATGGCACCGATTTGGTGGAGCGGGCCAGAAGCAAAAAGATGGACCCGGTTATCGGCCGTGACGACGAAATCCGAAACGTCATTCGTATTTTGTCCCGCAAAAGCAAAAATAACCCGGTGCTCATTGGTGAACCCGGTGTTGGTAAAACCGCCATTGCCGAAGGGTTGGCACAGCGGATTGTCCGGGGCGACGTTCCCCACTCTTTGCAGGACAAAACCATTTTCTCCCTGGATATGGGCGCGCTGATTGCAGGCGCAAAGTTCCGGGGCGAGTTTGAGGAAAGGCTCAAGTCCGTCCTCAACGAAGTGAAGAAGAGCGAAGGCAAAATCATCCTCTTTATCGATGAGCTGCACACCATTGTGGGCGCGGGCAAAACCGAAGGCTCCATGGATGCCGGCAACCTTTTAAAGCCCATGCTGGCAAGAGGCGAGCTGCACTGTATCGGCGCAACCACGCTGGACGAGTATCGCCAATATATTGAAAAGGACGCCGCTCTGGAACGCCGTTTCCAGCCAGTGCTGGTAAACGAGCCCAGCGTGGAGGATACCATCGCCATTCTGCGCGGCCTTAAGGAGCGGCATGAGGTATATCATGGCGTGAAGATTACCGATAACGCCATTATCGCCGCCGCCACTTTGTCTGACCGCTATATTTCCGACAGGTTCCTGCCGGACAAGGCCATCGATTTGGTGGATGAAGCCTGTGCCACCATCCGCACCGAAATCGACTCCATGCCCACCGAGCTGGACGTGATTCAGAGAAAGATTATCCAGCACGAGATTGAGGAAGCCGCCCTGAAAAAGGAAAGCGACACCCTGTCTCAGGAGCATTTGGCCGAAATCCAAAAGGAGCTGGCCGAGATGCGGGCAGAGTTTAACTCTCTCAAAGCCAAGTGGGAAAACGAGAAGAACTCCATTGGCAAGGTGCAAAAGCTGAGGGAAGAGCTGGAAGCCCTGAACACCGAGATTGAGCGGGCAGAGGAGCAGTATGATTTGAACAAGGCCGCCGAGCTGAAATATGGCCGCCTGCCCCAGCTGAAAAAGGAGCTGGCAGAAGAGGAAGCCAAAGCCGAAAACGGCCAGCATCAAACCAGCCTGCTCCGGGACAAGGTGACGGACGAGGAAATTGCCCGGATTGTGGAGCGCTGGACAGGCATCCCCGTTTCCCGCCTGATGGAAGGCGAAAGGGAGAAGCTGCTGCATCTGGAAGACATCCTCCACAAGCGCGTGATTGGGCAGGACGAAGCCGTTACCAAGGTGACGGAGGCCATCCTGCGCAGCCGTGCAGGCATCCAAAACCCCAACCGGCCCATTGGCTCCTTCCTGTTCCTTGGCCCCACCGGCGTTGGTAAAACGGAGCTGGCAAAGGCACTGGCCGCTAACCTGTTTGACGACGAAAAGAACATTGTCCGTATCGACATGACGGAATATATGGAGAAATTCTCCGTGTCCCGCCTCATCGGCGCACCTCCCGGATATGTGGGGTATGAAGAGGGCGGCCAGCTGACCGAAGCCGTCCGCCGCAAGCCCTATTCTGTGGTGCTGTTCGACGAGGTGGAAAAGGCCCATCCCGACGTGTTCAACATCCTGCTGCAGGTGCTGGATGACGGCCGGATTACCGACTCTCAGGGCCGCACGGTGGACTTTAAGAACACGATTATTATTCTGACCTCCAACCTTGGCTCCCAGTATTTGCTGGAAGGCATTGATGCAGACGGCAACATTACACAGGAAGCCCGGAATCAGGTGGAGGATTTGCTGAAGCACAGCTTCCGTCCCGAGTTTTTGAACCGTTTGGACGAAATCGTGTTCTACAAGCCCTTGACGAGGGACAACATCACCCACATTGCCGACTTGCAGATTGAAGATTTGAACCGCCGTTTGGAAGACAAGCAGCTTTCCTGCGAGGTAAGCGAGGCCGCCATGGATTATATTATCGACAACGGCTATGACCCGGTTTATGGCGCACGGCCGCTCAAGCGGTTTATCCAGCGGACGGTGGAAACCCTGATTGCCAAAACCATTTTGGGAAGCGATTTGCTGCCCGGCTCGGTTTTGACAGTGGATGTGGAAAACGGGGAACTCAAGGTAGGCTATCGTTTGCCTCTAAGGAAAACCGAATAAGCAGAGCGAAAGGCAGCCCTGATTTTTCAGGCGCTGCCTTTTTGTATAATGTATAGGCAAGAGCCCCGGCGGTTCCGATTCCCCCTATCGGGGAAACGGAGGAGAGCGGCATCAGGAACAAAGAAGAAAAACTTTTTTTCTTGCAAAAAGTTTTTCTCTTTGAAAGCTTCCACTGGAAGCTTTCAAATTCACTTTTCAAAAATGCGCCCTGCGGCAAAAAGTGTTTCGCCCATTGCGATGGGCGATTGGGGGCTTCTCGCCCCCTAACCCCCTCGCC
>DYBQ01000013.1:0-6646 GCA_019418545.1 Clostridiales bacterium
ATATATTTTATAATTGATAAAGAATTAGGAAAAAACAAGCTTTATATTCATTTAAATGAAACGGTAGTTTTATTGGATACTGTTTATAAGAGAGTGAGCGAGCAATGTGCTGACAATATTTGACATTCAAAAATATTCAATTCATGATGGCGATGGAATCCGTACTTCCATTTTTTTGAAAGGCTGTCCTTTGCGATGTGCCTGGTGTCACAACCCGGAAAGCCAGAAGAAGGTCCACGAGCTTTTGTGGAACCGGGAAAAGTGTACAGGATGCGGCTGGTGTGAGCGTATCTGTCCTCAAAAAGCGGTACATATGGAAAATGAGATTCCGGTGCTGGATAGGAAAAAATGTACCGGATGTGGAAAGTGTGTTATGGAATGTCTCGAAAGTGCCTGGGCGCTGTCTGGGGAGCAGAAAACAGTATGGGAACTGCTCAAAGCCGGGGAAAAGGACATGGTTTTTTATGAGGAATCCGGCGGCGGCGTGACCTTATCAGGCGGCGAAGTGATGGCAGCGGAACCTTTTGAAGAAGTGGTACAGCTGTGCCAAGGCTTTTTTGAAAAGGGTATCAGCGTTTTTATCGATACCAGTGGATTTGCACCTTGGGAGCGGTTTGAAAAAGTTCTGCCTTATGTGACGGCTTTTCTCTATGATATCAAGGCCATGGACCCGGAAATCCACAAAAAATGGATAGGGGCCGATAATGGGCTGATTTTGGAAAATTTGAGAAAACTCAGCGAAAAGGGAGCGGATATCCGGCTTCGATTACCGCTTGTTTCCGGTATCAATGATAGCTTGGAAGATATCAAATCGGTGTTAACGCTGGTGCAGAGCGGCGTCCATGTACGAAGGATTCATTTGCTGCCCTATCATAACATCGGCAAAAGCAAATATACCCGTTTAGGACGCAGCTATGAAGACTCTGCTTTTGCCCCACCAACTCCAGAGCATTTGGAAGAACTTGCGGATGTTCTCCGTCAAAGCGGTGTACCAGTGGTAATAGGAGGATAATGAGTTTAAAATTAAAAAATGTATTTGTAATTATAGAAAGGAAAGATGTATCATGCCAGTTCAAACGGCAACTACCATGCAGCGCCCAAAAGAAATTCATGGAATGAATGAGCGTATCCGCCATCTGCGGGAAGAAAGCCTCAACACGCAGCCCAGTATTTATATGGAGCGGGCTGTTTTGGAAACAGAAGCCTATGAAAAGTATGAAGGTACCGTTTCTGTGCCGGAGCTTCGCGCTTTGACACTCCTTCACTACTTTTCCCACAAAAAGATTTCTATCAGCCGCGGTGAGCTGATAGTGGGCGAAAAGGGCGGCGGCCCACAATCTTCTCCCACATTCCCAGAGCTTTGCTGCCACACGCTGGAAGATATGCGTGTAATGAATGACCGGGAACTCATTAACTTTACGGTTACCGATGAAGATTTGAAAATTCAGGCGGAAAAAATTATCCCCTTCTGGGAAAAGCGCTCGATTCGCCGCCGGATTTTAGACAATATGAGCGACGAGTGGAAGACCGCTTATGAGTGCGGCATTTTCACCGAGTTTATGGAGCAGCGCGGCCCCGGCCACACGGTTGGCTCCGAGAAAATCTATTTGAAAGGATTCCGGGAGTATCAGCAGGACATTCACAAGGCTATGGAAGCACTGGACGTGCTCCACGACCCTAACGCTCTGCGCCGCCGGGAACAGCTCAAGGCCATGGACACTGCCTGTGAAGCCGTTATTGTGCTGGGTCAGCGGTATGCCGCCCTTGCCCGGGAAATGGCCGAAACGGAAACTGACCCTCAGTGGAAGGCCGACCTTTTGAAAATTGCGGAAAACTGTGAGGTAGTGCCTGCCCACAAGCCTCAGACCTTCCATCAGGCGCTGCAAATGTATTGGTTTGTGCATTTGGCCGTGACCAGCGAATTGAACCCCTGGGACTCCTACAGTCCTGGACGTCTTGACCAGCATGTGTACCCCTTCTATCGCCGGGACACGGAAGCGGGAATCCTCAACCGGGAGGGCGCACTGGAACTGCTGGAATGCCTGTGGATAAAATTCAATAATCAGCCTGCCCCGCCGAAGGTGGGGATTACTCTGAAAGAAAGCGGCACCTATACCGACTTTGCCAACATCAACACCGGCGGCATTGCCCCCGACGGCTCCAACGGCGTCAACGATGTGAGCTATCTGATTTTAGACTGCATGGATGACATGAAACTGCTTCAGCCCAGCTCCAACGTACAAATCAGCCGGAAAACCCCCCAGAAATTCCTGCTCCGCGCCTGCGAAATCAGCCGCAAGGGTTGGGGACAGCCCGCTTTCTATAATACAGAAGCTATTGTACAGGAGCTTCTGGCAGCAGGCAAAACGCTGGAAGACGCCCGCCGGGGCGGCACCAGCGGTTGTGTGGAAACCGGTGCTTTCGGTAACGAAGCCTATATTCTGACCGGATATTTCAACCTGCCCAAGATTTTGGAGCTTACTCTTTACAACGGCTATGACCACGTAGCTCATAAGCAGCTGGGCCTCAAGCTTGGTAATGCCGAAGATTTCCACAGCTATGAAGAGCTGCTGAACGCCTTTAAAAAGCAGATTGATTACTTTCTGGACATCAAGGTAAAGGGAAGCAATATTATTGAAAAAATCTATGCGGAGTATATGCCGGTTCCCTTCCTGTCGGTCATCACCAACGACTGCATTTCCAAGGGCATGGACTACAACGCCGGGGGCGCACGGTATAACACCAGCTATATTCAGGGTGTGGGTATCGGCACCGTCACCGACTGCCTGTCCGCCATCAAGTATCAGGTGTTCGACCAGAAAAACTTTACGCTGCCGGAGCTGACCGATGCCATGCTCCACGACTTTGAGGGGCAGCCGAGAATGCTCAAGCTGGTGCAGGAGCATTCTCCCAAATATGGTAACGACGATGACTATGCCGATGACATCATGAAGTCAGTGTTTGAATATTACCAAAAAGCCGTGACCGGCCGTCCTAATATGCGTGGAGGTATGTACCGGGTGAATATGCTGCCCACTACCTGCCATGTGTATTTTGGCGAAGTGATGTTGGCCAGCGCCAACGGCCGCCGTGCTCACAAGCCGGTGAGCGAGGGTATTTCCCCGGAAAAGGGCGCGGATACAAACGGCCCCACCGCGGTGGTAAAGTCCTGTGCCAAAATGGACCATCTGAAAACCGGCGGTACCCTGCTGAATCAGAAGTTCACCCCCTCTGTGGTAGCTGGTGAACAGGGCTTGCAGCAAATGGCCAATCTGATTCGAGCCTATTTTGCTATGGACGGTCACCATATCCAGTTCAACGTTATTGACCGCCAAACCCTTCTGGACGCCCAGGCGCACCCCGAAGAATACAAAGACCTGATTGTTCGGGTGGCGGGCTACAGCGACCATTTCCGAAACCTGAGCCGTGCTTTGCAGGATGAAATCATCGCCCGAACCGAGCAGAGCTTTTCCTAATAGATTCTCTTGATAATTGACGAGCAAAAAACGAGGGGGAATTTGGAGGTGCAAAATGATTGCGTTTTTGACCAGCAGCCCTGTCATTGACAGAACCGCTGTTTTAAACCCTGTAAATGGATTTTTGGAGGAATTGCGGAAGGTGTATTCTCACCCATGGTCGGTGCTGTTTATCTGTTCAAACCCCGATGCTTATGAGATGACAGATGCCTTTTCTGTGTCTGTTCAAAAAGCATTTGCACAGGAAGGATTCCTTTTTTCTTCTCTCCAAATTTTGGACAGGCGCACACAGGACCAATGTGACAGCCTGCTGCATAAGGCAGATTTGGTTTTTCTGTCAGGCGGCCATGTGCCGACGCAAAACCGGTTTTTCCAGGAAATT
Source organism: Clostridiales bacterium (assembly GCA_019418545.1). Lineage (GTDB taxonomy): Bacteria > Bacillota > Clostridia > Oscillospirales > Acutalibacteraceae > Heritagella_A. The sequence continues at coordinate 3,859 of DYBQ01000013.1, forward strand.
GGGCTGGCAGAAAAGCTGAAAGAGTTTGAAGAAATCGTAATCGGAATCAGCGCCGGCAGTATGAATGCTGCACAAACAGTATATGCACAGCCCGAACTGAAAGGGGAAGCGGTCTGTGAAAGCTATCAGCGTTTTTTGCCGGGCTTGGGATTGATTAAAACCATGATATTGCCCCATTATCAGATGATAAAAGACTCGGTTTTGGATGGGCTTCGGGTAATAGAAGATATCGCCTATCCCGATAGTATGGGACGCTTGATTTACGCTTTGCCGGATGGAAGTTACCTGCTGCTCAAAGATGGCAGAGAAGAGCTGCATGGAGAAGCGTGGCTGATTTCGGACGGGAAAATACGTCTTGTCAACAGAGAAAATCAAGTCTTGGTTTTATAAAACACAATGGTTTCGTGTGTATAGAAAGGATGTTGTACAATGAAAGTTGGATTTATTGGCTGCGGCAACATGGCCAGTGCCATGATTGGCGGAATTATCAAAAATCATTTGTGTGATGCTGCGGATATTACAGTGCATGATTTGTCTCGGGACGCTATGGAGCGGGCAAAAACAACTTTTGGTGTAACACTTGCAGAAAACAATGCCGCTGTACTGGCACAGTCAGAGTTGGTAGTATTGGCAGTTAAACCGCAATTTTATGAGGGGGTAATTCGCGAAATTTCCCCCAGCGTACAAAATGGCCAGGTGATTGTAACAATTGCTCCAGGCAAGACGCTTGCCTGGCTGGCAGAGACCTTTGGAAAAGAGCTGCCGATTGTACGCACGATGCCCAACACGCCGGCCATGGTAGGGGAAGGGATTACCGCTGTTTGCCCGAACCAGAATGTTTCTCAGGAAATGCTGGCTGAAGTGCTGAAAATGCTGGGCGGTTTTGGCAAGGCAGAAGTGATTCCTGAGAGAATGATGGATGCGGTTGTAGCAGTGAGCGGAAGCTCCCCGGCCTATATCTTCATGCTCATTGAGGCCATGGCGGATGCCGCAGTTGCCGAAGGGATGGCCCGTCAACAGGCATATACCTTTGCGGCACAGGCGGTTCTGGGCAGTGCTAAAATGGTGCTGGAAACCGGGAAACATCCAGGCGAACTGAAAGATATGGTCTGTTCACCTGCCGGAACGACTATCGAAGCAGTGCAGGTGCTCGAAGAAACCGGGTTCCGCAGCAGCGTGATGCAGGCGATGCGTGTTTGTGCAAAAAAATCTAAATCGATGTAAATAATCCAAAAAGAAAAACCGCCATGCTCTGGCGGTTTTTCTTTTTGTTATGTCCGATGCAAAAGCACCCAATTTTCCGAAGTGCTGGTATGCTGCCAGCAAGTGATTAATTTTCTTTGTTTTTAAGCTGGCTGTTGCTTCATTGCCAAAATGGAGTAGCAGTCGGCTTTTTCTGCATTTGTATAACGGTCCATTCCTTATTAGATTCTTGCCATAGATTTTAAAAACTTTCTGACTTGCACCTAATCCTATAACATGATTATTTTTTTGGAGGAGCGGTTGATTTTCGGATATCAAGGCGAATGGGAAGTACGGTCTGTGTCAGGTCGTTTCGGGGATTTTCGATGATATCCACTAAAAGTTCAGCAGCAGTACGGCCTATCTCGTAACAGGGTTGAAGGACCGTTGTTAAGGGAGGAGTGACAAATTCCGTGGCTCGCTGTCCATCAAACCCAACAATGGATACATCCTCAGGGATAGAAACCCCTTTTGAAGACAGGAATCGGAGCAAATCCAGGGCGCAGTAATCATTTGCACATACAAAGGCGGTATATTGGCCTGTGCGTATCGCTTGCAGTATCTCGTCCTTTTGCTGATAAGAAAAGACGGGAAAATCATCACGAAGATTGTGGGCTTTCATAGCCATGCAGTAACCGTTGTGGCGTACAATTTCGGCTTGGTTGGAGCCTACATAAGTAACAAATAAAATTTTTTCATGTCCAAGGCTAATCAGGTGTTCGGTTGCCTGAAAAGCACCATCAAAGTTGTCGCAGACAACCGAATTGACAGGCAGACCCTCGGGATAACGGTCTACCAGAACGAAAGGAATGTTGTGCTGCCGAAGTTTAAAAAGAGTCTCATAATTTTCTTCGGGAGCGGCAGGGAAGATGATTAAACCTGATGATTGCTCCTGGATGGCTTTATTAATAAAGCGGTTTTCAGACTCTACGGAGTCGTTTGTACCCATAAATAGCATAGAATATCCCCGCTCGGAAAAATATTCTTGAGCCCCTCTTACGTGCTGCATGAGGTTATTGTCCGTTCTTTCACTAAGAGGAAGAATAAATGAGACAATGTGAGGCGAGGTGTTGGATGAAATGGAAAGAGGTGGGGATTGGTTGACAAAGGTCCCTTTCTTTTTGATGCGGCATATGACACCGTCCCGAGATAAATCCAAAAGCGCCCTTCTGGTGGTAGTTAGGCTAACTGAAAATTGTTCGGAAAGTTCCTCTTCGGTGGGAACCTTGTCACCTGGCTTTAGCGCCTCGCATTCTATCATGGAGAGAATGTACTGTTTGACAACTTCGTATTTGGCCATTTTTTTTTCTGCTTGAGGTGAATTCATTTTATATCTCCCTGTATCAGTAGTTGGTTTGAAAAATCTCAAAATATAACATTATTATAACGTGATTTTGGAAAAAAGACAACGAAAAATAAAAAGCTTTTTATTTTTAGAAATATTTGTTTTGTAAAAGCATGATAAATTCATCAAATATTGCCGAGTATTAAAATTTTATAAATCAAATTTACGAAGAATATTTTATAAAAGTGCAAGGTTATTGAA
>DYBQ01000013.1:6656-45797 GCA_019418545.1 Clostridiales bacterium
GAATAAAATGTATAATAATAGCAACGAAGGATAAATGATTTAAGCGAAAAAGCGAAAATAGCTTTTAAATAGTGATGGGATTATATAAATAAAACTTGAAATAAAAAGCGTTTTATTATTGAGTTGTTTTGGGAAAGAGGGATGCTGGTATGAGTTGATTGGAGAGACAGAAAGGATTGCCGTCTGGTCTGATTAAGTGGATGACCTCATATTGAATTTTCAGGGAAAAGAGGTGAGTATATCCTAATTTTGATGAAAGGAGGAGAAAAAAGCCGTTTGGGAAAAATCGAAGTCACAAGGAGTGTGACCTTCGTAAGTTGAAAAAGATTTTTAGGGAGGAACGTAAATGAATTTGAAAAAGAAAATGCTTAGCGTATTGCTTTCCGCAAGCATGCTCTTTTCCGTTATAGCTGGGCCTGTTCAGGCATCAACAATCACGGATAAAGAAGCAAATCTGGCGTTAGGGAAAACTGTAACGGTAAGTGAAGGAGGCAATGAAGCAGAAGCACAGAGGATAACAGACGGAGTTATTGCCAAGGATTGGCAGTACAGTTATAGATACCGTTCGGAAGCTGAAGCTGAAGACCCAGACGACAAGCCGTATGTTACCATTGATTTGGGTGAAAGCTACAACATTGATACCATTAAGTATTTCGGAACAATGCCGCCGGATTATCCAGATTATTACAATATTTCTCATAATATGGTAATTCGGATTTCAAACGACCCCGATTTTGAAGACGAATCCACTAAAACAGTTTATAATACAGATAAAAATAATTTCTTTGGTTTTGGCTCCGGAACCGATGCAGAATCACGGAACACAATGGACGGAATCACCGTAGAATTTGAATCTACAAATGCCCGGTATGTACGATACTATCAGCATGGAGCATCCCAGCTGCCTACTCCGGGCGAAAACTGTCATCCCAATGCCTTGACAGCTTGTGAAATCGAGGTTTACTCCCCCGATTGGGAGGCGCCTCCTTCTTCCATGATACCCGAAGGCAACCTGGCTTACGGTGCAGCTATTACTGGTTCGGAGTTTAATTCGGCTGGTGTGGCTACTGAAGGCTGGGTAGGCGGCTATGACCGAAGTGACCTTGCAGATATGACCAGCGGCAACATTAACACCGATTATTGGAAGGCCCCCAAGGTTAACAGCGATGGAGATGCCGGAGAAGCGGTATATGTTCTGGTCGATTTAAAGAAATCTAAAGTTCTGAATACCGTTAAAATATGGAATTACTTTAAAACCAATGTATCCAACAGAGTTTATCTCAATCAGGTAGTCCAGCTTTCAGAGAATGGAATTGACTGGGTCAATGTCTACAATTCCGATGAAGATGACCTCACAGGACAGGACCCCAAAAATTCTGGGCAAACCGTTTGTGAGGGAAAGCTTGTAAACGGTGAGATTACCGGTGTAGAAGCTGGTCATGATGAGGAATATCAGGAAAATTCAGATGGAAGCGGAACCACAATCTCCTTTTCTCCCACCCAGGCTCGCTATATCAGATGGTGGTGCAGCGGAAAAACAGATAATCCTGGTCCGCAGATGGTGCAGATTCAAGCCTACAATTACTGCACAGTTACCTTTGATTATGGAGATGGCTCTACAGAGGCTGTTCAAGTACCTGCTGGCGCAAACGTAGCCATGCCTGATGACCCGGTTTCTGATGAACTTGGACTACTGTTTGATAAATGGACCGTTGATACAGTCGACGGAGAAGAGTGGGACTTTGCACAACCCGTTACAGAGAATATGACACTTGTTGCAAACTGGAAAAAAGTCCCTGTCCACACTGTATCTTTTGACTCAGCAGGAGGAACGTCCATTGACCCTGTCAGCGTGACTGAGGGGCTTCTTCTGACCCGTCCGGAAGACCCGGAAAAGGAAGGTTTTGTATTTGCTGGCTGGAAGCTTGGGGATACACCTTACCGCTTCAACACCCCAGTCACCGAGGACATCACTCTCACAGCGTCCTGGGTGGTTCCTTCTACACCAGATGCCTATGTCCTTCGTGCCGGACTGCTGAATATTACATTGGATAGCTATGGGCGTGTGACCAACCTGATTAGTTCTCTGGATGGAACAGATTATTACTGCCCCGGCCCGGATGAAAAACTGAGAAGCTTGGTTTCCCTTGTAGCAGATTATACCATTGAAGAGCCGACATCTCTTACCTATGATGAGGAGTCAGGAGTTCTGACTTTCGGATTTGCCTCTATTAATGCAACAGCTGAAGTGCAGCTTGAGGAAAAAGGGGATTATACCTCTCTGACCCTGACAAAAATTGATAAGCCCGATGGCGTTTCCATCCAGGCCGTTCTTTGGGGACCAATCAAAACAACAATCACAGAGGGCGGTCAGACTGTAGGAACGGCTTATGATGATGAGTATGCGATTGGAATGCACATGCTCAATGAAAAGACCATTGGCGGCTGGCCGATAGAATATAAGGATAACTGGTATACCAGTGACCTTCCTCCTGTTAACGGCTATACCGACCCCCGTGCAAATCGGAACATATATACCAATACAGCTTTGTTTACCACTTGGGGAAGCGCACTGCAGGCATACACCTGGGATTATACCGAAGACACTATGCGCACCATTATGTCGGAAAAAGAAATTCCCCAGCTGCTGCCTGCCATGACAAAGCCTGAAGAACAAAAATATGCACAAGTGGAAGGTTCTTCCGTTGCGATTTATGGAACCAGACCGGATAACATTCTCAATGTTATTTCCAATATTCAAATCAATGAGGGCTTGCCTCATCCAACGATTGACGGAGAATGGCAGAAAACCTCGATTAAAATGGCCCAGGACTTCCTAGTATTTAATGATGCTATCTGGGGACTGGATGTAGTAGAAAATGATGCCAAAATGGCCAATGATGCCGGCATCCAATACATTTATGGACAATATGGAGCAGGTGGTCCTTGGAATGGGGACGGTTCCTATGAGTTCAATTACCTCTTTGGCGGCTCGGACGAGAGTGTTAGACAGATGGTAGATAAGGCATCCGAATATGGTGTTTATATTGGCACCCACACCCTTTCCAATTTGATTAGTGGCGGAACCCAATATGCTACGCCGGCAGCTACCGACGCACTTGCTTATGCAGGTTTCGCAGCACTGACCCGTGACGCTTCGCCTTTGGATACCACGCTTTATGTGGCTGATGGTTATCCCTTCTCTGATGAAGTAGTCAATTCCAGCGGAGGACGGAGAGAAATCCGCATTGGAGAAGAACTCATTACCTATACGTCCTGTTCTCAGGTGGGCAAAGACGAGTGGAAGTTAATCGGCTGCGGTCGTGGAAGCAATGGAACAACCGCTTCTGACCATAAAATAGGCGAAAACGCCTACAAGCTGTGGGCTTATTATACAGCTCCTTATCTTGGAGGCTGGTCGTCTATTGAACCCATGACTGACCGTATGAGTTATGTTTATTCTGATTTGGGCGTCCATTGCATGTCTTATGATGCTTTTGAAGCTACCCGTATGTCAGAATATAGCACGCTGATGCCTGGAAGAATGATGCAGGCAGTATACAATAAAGTAAAAGACGCTGGTGCAGCTGATGGATTTATTACTGAAACCAGCGACATTACCAGCAATTGTTGGGATGTCCAAACTCGTATCAGTTGGGGAGAATCCAATACCCCTCTGCTTCTGATGATGAATTCCATTAACTACTATCGGCAGAATTTTGGCCCGGCAATGCTGGGATGGATGTATGACCATGGTAATCATGGTGGCTATAGTGAACCAAATCTGCTGATGAACCTTTCCATGAAGGGTGGCTGGAACGCCGGTGCAGGTTGGTATGTCAACCGTAATACTTTCAAACAATATCCGCATATGCCGGAAATGCTCAAAACCTGGAATAATGCCATTCAGAAGGGTGCATTTACGGTCGGAGAAGCATATTCTGAGGAGCTTCAGAGCGCTATGAGAAATGCTTGGACTAACGGACGGGTTTGGACGCTGGAAGAGACTGTTCCGAATCAGGAATGGATTCTTCAGGAGGTCAATAAGTCCAATATTTCCGAGAAGATTGGTGAGCCGGTTACTCTAACAGCTACCCATGATATTGAAATTGAGCAGCCGGAAAATGGTGATATTGCTACCAATGTGTCCCGTGAGTATTCCCGTGCACATGAAGGGGACCAGATTACCGTTTATGAACAGGCATTTAGAGATTGCGCGTTGGTTCCCGGCTCGCTTAAAGTTACAGGAACCAACGGTGAAGAATGTGAACTGACCCCTGTCGACGGAGAAAAAGGAACCTACACCTTTATTATGCCTGCACAGGATGTAAAGATTACTGCACAATTCGAAGCTCAATCCACAGTTGATACCAGTGCTCTGGAAGAATTGTATGAGTCTGTAAAGGATATGGTACAAGGAAACTACAGCGATGAAACTTGGGCTGTATTCGAAGCAGCTCTGGAAGAAGCAAAAGCAATTCTAGACAACGCAGAAGCCACGCAGGCCGAAGTGGATGCAGCAGTGAAGGCTCTGGAGGATGCTATTGCAGGTCTGGAAGAGTATGTGGCTCCCAACAAGACCCTGCTGCAAAAGACCTATGACTATGCACTGACTCTAAGCACCGAAGGTGTGACCGACAGTGCCAAGAAGTTCTTCGAGGACGCTGTGGCCGCCGCCAAGGCAGTTCTGGACGACGACAAGGCAACCCAGGAAGAAGTCAACACCGCATGGGATAACCTGCTGGAAGGTATCTGGGGTCTGGGCCTTGTACAGGGCGACAAGACCATGCTGGAGCAGCTGATTGCCAAGGCTGACGACATGATGGCAAATGCTGACAAGTATGTACAGGACAACTGGCAGCAGCTGGTAGATGCACTGGCAGACGCTAAGGACGTTTATAATGACGGCGACGCTATGGATGAGGATATCCAGCCGGCAGCAGAAGCCCTGCTGGATGCAATCCTTGCCCAGAGATTTAAGGCCGACAAGTCGATTCTGGAGGAATTGGTGAACAAGGCCGAAGGAATGGATGTAAGCGGATATACCGCCGAGAGTGTGGCAGTATTTAAGGCAGCCCTGTACAATGCAAATCTGGTATTGGCCGATGAGACTTTGAGTGAAGAGGACCAGGATGTTGTGGATGCAGCAGTAGCAGAGCTGAATGAGGCAATCGAGAACCTGAGTGCAGATACAGACGAGCCTTCAACGGATGATGGCAAGGATGATACTGACACCAGTAAGCCAGAGGACAACGATTCTGCAAATGATTCTTCCAAGGATGATGGCAAAACTGAAACACCTGCTACCGGTGATAACAGCGACATGACTTTGTGGCTGGCAGCCGCTCTGATTTCTGTTGTTGGTGCAGCATATTTGATGTGCCAAAGAAAGAAAAGCGAACAGAAGTAAACAACAACGCTGAAGCATAATTTCTGCTCTAATCTAACGAAAAAGGTCACCTTTTGGTGACCTTTTTCTTATATCTATAAAATTCGGCTCTTTACAGCGCGCTGGAAAAAGAAAAGAGTCCGAACGCGAATTGCGTCCAGACTCAGTCTGGTGGAGGAGGATGGATTCGAACCATCGAAGCGAGACGCAACAGATTTACAGTCTGCCCCCTTTGGCCACTCGGGAACTCCTCCATATTCAATTTTAAATCGCCTTACAGCAATCACAAAAAAGTGGAGCTGGTGGACGGATTCGAACCCCCGACCTGCTGATTACAAATCAGCTGCTCTACCAGCTGAGCTACACCAGCACGGTTAAGGCGCTTACTTATTATACCGTATGAATTTGTATTTGTCAATGGATTTTTCAAAAAAAATTTTAAAAAAGAGAATTTATGTTGAATTGTTGGGCTGTAAGAAGAGATAGTGACATTTGCACATACAAAACGCCTAATTAGGATTGATAACAAAGGTTAAATATGGTAAAATCAGTCAAAAGGAGAAATGCAATGAAAAATTTTTTCGGAATAAACCGCACAGAATCAGAAAAAAATCTGTCGATTGATGGTGCCGCTTTCCTGACTGGAAAGGTTTCAAACCTGCAAAAAAGGCAGGTGGAAGAATTTGTAGAGCGCATCGAGCAGTTGGAAAATAAACCAGCACTTACAATCCCCATGCAAATCATACGATATTTTCTGATTGCAGGAATGCTTGGCGCGGTCACCTTTTTATACCATTGTTTGGAAACAAGTTTTCAGCAAACCATACAGGAAGAAGGATATCTTCCTGTGTTGGCACTGGCATCGGTAAGCATTTATTTTTTTGTGTTTTTTTCTCAAAATCGACCGGCCCAGGAAATTGCAGCGGAATTCAGAGCGTTGTATCTTCCCAATACCGGCAGCAGTGTAGAGGAAGAATCCTGTCGTCAACTGGAAATCCCAAAAGATGCACAACAGCTGGATATTATTATGACGGTGTATCGAATCAAGAGGGGAAAAGAAGTTATTGACTATTATCTGAATTTTCCGATTTGGGTATATTCCAAAGAGAAATGTCTTTGTCTGGGAAATTTGCAGGAAGAATATCAAATTCCATTTTCTGCGATTGTTCATAGAGAATGGAAACAAAAGCCTCTTTGGCTTCCCTTGTGGAATAAAACTGTGGAGAAATCTCAGTCATACTCGATAAAGGGCAACGATAGGAAAGGATATCGAATTTCTCGATATCTGCAAATCAATATTGAAAAGGGAGAAGAACAATTTATGCTTCTAATCCCAGAATATGATGGAAAACAAATGGAGGACTATCTTTCTGCGATTCTTTAAATAAAAGCCCATCTTTCAATGATTTCTTGAAAGATGGGCTTTTGCTATACTGAATTTCCTGTTACATTTGGAAAATGATTCCTGCTGCGGCGGCACCGGCAATGTATACTACCGGATGCTTTTTATACTTGCGCAGCAATATATAAATCAAAACAAAGAAGAAAAGTGTTTTCCAGTTGAAGATATCCAAATAGTTGCCTGTTTCCTGAAAAGTGTCAAAACAAAACAGTGTAATTTTCATCACCTGCCAACAGGCGGCGGCAATCAATGCGGTAACAATTGGCCGAAGGCCGGCAAAACCGTCTTGCACCAACGGATTGCTTTGGAACTTTTTTAAGAAGTTAGCAATAATAATGATGATAATGAGTGAGGGAAGGACCAGCCCGGCAGTCGCAACAATGGCTCCCAATACACCATAAGCGTGATATCCGGCATAAGTCGCCATGTTGATTCCCAGCGGCCCTGGAGTAGATTCAGAAATGGCAATCATATCCGGCATCATTTCCATAGGCAGCCAGTCATATCGGGCTGCAATGTCATACAAAAAAGGCAGAGTAGCGAGTCCACCGCCAATCGCAAAAAGGCCGGCTTTGAAAAATTCATAAAATAACAAAAGGAGTGTCATTTCTTCCATACACCTGCCTTTCCAAGAATGATGCCCAAAACAGCACCTGCCAACACAAACCAGATGGGAGAAGGATTAAAAATTACCATGAGGGCAAGCGTAATCAGGAAAGCGGAAATTCCAATCCAGCCTTTAATGCTTTTCTTTGCAAGCTTTACCACAGTATCAGTTACCAGAACACATACTGCCACACGGATTCCGGCAAATGCATGCTGCACATAAACATTATCTTGGAAATTTGAGAGGAAGGCCGCGATAACAGTAATAATTACCAGAGAAGGGAATACCACTCCTGCAGTGGCCATAATAGCACCGGGAATCCCTTTGCGTTTATACCCAATAAAGGTGGCAGTGTTTACGGCAATAATGCCGGGCGTGCATTGCCCAACGGCATAGTAATCCATTAGTTCCTCTTCGGTTGCCCACCCATATTTTTCAACGACTTCTTTTTGAAGCATGGGAAGCATTGCATATCCGCCGCCAAAGGTTAATCCTCCGATGCGACAGAAAGTGAGGAACAAAGTCCACAGTTCTTTCATGGAAAAACCGTTCCTTTCTAAAAAATAAATTTTTCGCCTGCTTAAAGCTTGTGCTGGCCATTTTTTAAATGGGGTTGTTTTTGTCGAAACACACAGGCCAGTTCTGCTGCCGTTACCGGTTCAGGACGGTCCAACAGCCCGGCAGTATGCCCCAGTTCTCCTAAAATTGGCTCAGGGCCCTTGCAGCAGGCCCGAAGAAATCCTAAATCCTTGTCCTTGTCCCGTTTGGAGAGCCGTTTCCCGGTGGGGGAAAGCAGGAGGGGAATGTGATAAAACTCCGGGGCAGGGTATCCCAGCAGGTCATAGAGATATAGCTGTCTGGGGGTGGAGTCCAGCAAGTCACATCCTCTTACAACTTGGGTAATCCCCATTTCTCCGTCATCAGCCACAACTGCAAGCTGATAGGCATATACTCCGTCCGAGCGGCGGATAATAAAATCCCCACAATCCCGGGACAGATTTTCCCGGTATACCCCTTGATATCCATCCACAAAGGTAATTTCCCGATTCGGGACTTGCAGACGAAATGAGGGGCGGCGATGCTTAGCAAGGGCTTCCCGCTCTTCTGGAGAAAGACAGCGACACCGGCCTGCATATACGGGAGAACCGTCCTCCCGGTGAGGGGCTTGGGCGTCGTGAAGCTCGCTGCGAGTGCAGTAGCAAGGATACACCAGTCCTTTTTCTTCCAGCCGGTGAAAACATTCTTCATACAGCGCCTGCCGCTGGCTTTGATAATAGGGGCCGTGAGGGCCGCCCTTCGAGCCGCCTTCGTCCCAAGTGAGCCCGAACCATAGAAGGTCATCCTCAATTTGCCGGGCATATTCCATTTTGGAGCGGTCGGGGTCCAAATCTTCAATGCGGAGAACCATCTCCCCGCCAAAGGCCCGTACTGGCAGCCATGCCATTAAAGCACAAAATAAATTCCCCAGATGCATCCGGCCACTGGGGCTAGGGGCAAACCGGCCTCGCAGGGGACGCTGCTCCATGAAAATCCCTCCTGAAAAGTAAGCTGTGCGCCTTATAACAAAGCAGCAATATCCGGGAACAGCTCTACACTGCGCTTTAAAATCCCGGTCATATAGGCAATCAGAATCCCATAGTTGGTCATGGGCACGCCCTGCTGGGCCGCCCGGTGATTTCGGGACTGCATTTCCCGCTCGTTCAGCATACAGCCGCCGCAATGGACGATAAGACGGTAGGGGGAGAGGTCCTGGGGAAACTCCCCGCCGCTGGTAAACACAAACTCCGGCTCCTTTCCGGTTTTTTGACGAATCCAGTTTGGCAGTTTCACGGTGCCGATGTCGTTGCACTGGCGGTGATGGGTGCAGCCTTCGGAAATGAGCACTTTGTCTCCGTTTTGAATCTCTTCCAGCGCAGTTACCCCACGCACGGCCTGCTCCAGGCTCCCCTTATACCGGGCGAACAGGATGGAAAAAGAGGTGAGGGGAACGCTTTCCGGCACATCCTTCGACACTTTGGCAAAGGCCTGGCTATCGGTAATAACCATACGGGGCGGTTCTTTCAAAGCGGCTAGCGTTTGGGAAAGCTCCGTCTCCCGGGTCACAAAGGCCATGGCTCCGGCTTCCAGAATATCACGAATGGTTTGTTGCTGGGGCAAAATCAGTCTGCCCTTGGGGGCTGCTTCATCAATGGGAGTGACCAGCACAACTCTGTCCCCCGAAGAAAGAAGGTCAGCCACGATATGATGTTCCCGAGCAGCGTTGGGCTTTAAGCGGGCGATAGCCTCTTTGAGCTGGTGAATATTCTCACCGGTAGCAGCGCTGACCCACAAGGTTTCTTCCCCTTCCATAGCAGGGCGGGGAGCATTTTCCGGCAGACGGTCACACTGATTCATCACCACCAGCCGGGGCAGTTTTTGCTCTTTTATCCGGGCGAGAAGAGCGTGGTCTTCGGGGCTCATGCCCTGGGAGGCGTCCACCACCAGAAGGGCAATGTCGGTTTTGCCGAGCACCTGCCAAGTTTTTTCCATGCGCATAATGCCGAGCTCTCCAACATCATCCAGACCGGGCGTGTCGGTGAGGAGGACAGGGCCAAGGGGCAATAATTCCATGGCTTTGGAGACAGGGTCGGTGGTAGTGCCCTTATAATCAGAAACGATTGCCAGCTTTTGGCCGGTGAGAGCGTTGATAAGGCTGGATTTTCCAGCATTCCGGCAGCCAAACAGGCTGATATGGATACGTTCCCCAGAGGGAGTAGTAGTAAGGCTCATGAGATAACCCCTTTCTATCATAAAATATCAATGCATAAATCATACAGGTTTACGGCTGTCCCCTCGGTCAGTCACTACGGTATATCCAATGGCAGCCATACTTTCTTGTAAACGGCGCAGGCCTTCGGCGGCTTCGCTGCCAGAGTGGAGCTTGTTGTCATACAAAAGATATTTTTCCCGCACGTCTGCCGGAGAGAGATTGGGCATTACAACATTGGCCCCACACTCCATGCCCTGTTCCCGTCCATCAGGCAGGAGGGTCCCCAGCGCTGTGGTGGCAGGAAGCAGTACCCAGGGAAGCATTAGCCGCACCAGAGAAAGCAGATATAGCGTAAGGGCTCCGCTTCCGGCGGGCTCTTTCGCAAAAGGTGTGTCGTGGTGAGGTAAAAATGGCCCGATTCCCACCATTTCCGGCTGGAAGTCCTGCAAAAAAGCCATATCTTTTGCCAGCGTTTTGGGAGTTTGACCGGGAGACCCCACCATAAAACCGGCGCCTACCTGGAATCCCAATTCTCGCAAAAAGCCCAAACATTCCATGCGGCGGGAAAGAGAGAGCTCCTGCGGGTGCAGCTGGCGGTAATGGCAATCATCAGCGGTTTCGTGGCGCAGCAGATAACGGTCGGCTCCTGCTTTTCGGAAGGCTTCGTAACTTTCCCGGCTTTTTTCCCCAACAGACAAAGTAACCGCACACTGAGGCCAATGGCTTTTAATGGCTTTTACTATGGAGCAGATTTTTTCATCTGTAAACCAGGGGTCTTCGCCGCCTTGCAGCACAAAGGTGCGAAATCCCAATTCCCAGCCTGTCTCGCAGCAGGAAAGGATTTCTTCCTGGGTGAGTCGATACCGCTGAGCATTGCGGTTGCTTCGGCGCAGGCCGCAGTATAGGCAATCGTTCCGGCAAAAACTGGTAAATTCAATGAGGCCCCGGATATACACCTGCTTGCCATAGTAGGGCTCTCGTACCAAACGTGCCAGACGGCCAGCTTCCTCTGCCAGCTCTGGGCTATATCCGGCAATCAGGGCTTCCCATTCATCTTTTTCCAGCCGATGGGAGCAGTTTAGCTTTTCCAGCAATGAGGCAGGAATCATACACTTTCCTCCCCAAGCTTGGCATATACGGTTTTGGTGCTCACGCCGGGAAGCATTCCCAGTTTGCCGGAAAGGGTGCTGATTTCGTTTTGAGGGGCATCCAAGACTACGCTGATAATGGACACATTCCGTTTATGATAGGGCACACCCATTCGTCCAACAATACGGGCGGCATATTGGTGCAGAAGTTCATTGATTTTTTCTGTGGAATCCATATTTTCCACGATAATGCCAATCAGGGCCACACGATTTTCCATCAAACACAGTCCTTTCAAAAAAGCATCCCGGGAAAAGAAAAGCGCCCCGGGGCAGCAGGCTCCAAGGGCGCAGAAAATCACTGGTACAGATTTTTTCCGCCTTCCTCCGCAGAAGCGCCTTTGGATTCAGCACGTGTTTTTATCATATCATACCCTAGAAGTGATTTCAAGAATCACCGGGAACCATCTCCCCCATTTCCGTCCGAATTATTGACAAAGAGATAAAATCCGTATATCATGAAATTGTCGCTTTACTATAATAAAGCAGGGAGGTATTACTCATGGAACTTCGAGATAAAAATGGTTTAACGGAACAGGAGTTTTTGGCACAGTACCGGCCCGGAGATTATCCAAGACCTTCGGTGGCGGCCGATGTGGTGATTTTTAATGGTTCATCGCCTCAGCCGGAGGTGCTGCTGATTCGCCGGGGCGGGCATCCCTGTTTAGGACAGTGGGCTCTGCCGGGAGGTTTTGTAGAGCCAAAGGAAACCGTAGGAAGTGCCGCTGCCAGAGAGCTTATGGAGGAAACCGGTATTACGGGCGTGATTCCTGAGCAGCTGTTTGCCTACAGCCAGCCAGGCCGAGACCCCCGTACATGGGTGATGAGCGTGGTGCATATGGCCGTGGTGGACCCAGCTGCGCTGAAAGTTCAGGCGGGGGACGATGCCGATGATGCCGGTTGGTTTACGATTGTAAGGACACAGGAAGAAGCTGATGTATTTTCCCTTAAGCTGACAGGCAAAAACGAAACGCTGACCGCTCGGGTAAAGCGGGTTGAGGGAGGAAAAGATGGTCCTTATCTTATTTTGGAAAACCACGGATTGGCGTTTGACCATGCAAAGATTTTGGCATATGCTTTGGAACGGCTGCAAAAACAGGAGTAAGCCAGTTGCTTTTTCTAAAGAAATTCTATTTTGGGGACAAAATTGAATATATTGGCATGAATCGTTCATTGCAAACAAGAGAAGGTCCCTCCTATAATAACTATGCAGGCTGATAGCCGAAAGGAGCAATTATGAATAATTCCCTGTTGATTCACAACCTGTTTGATTTGCGTCACACTGCTGCTGCACCCTTGCTGGAGAAATATACCTATCCTTGGGAAGCATTGCCGGAAATCGGCTCTTTTATCACCCGCTTAGGTACGACTCTCCCAGAAAACGAATATGAGCAGCGCTGGGCCAATGTCTGGATTCACAAAAGTGCCCGGCTGTATCCCAATTGCTATATCGGAGGTCCCTGTATTATTGGGCCGAATACCGAGGTTCGTCCCGGGGCTTTTATCCGCGGCAATGCGCTGGTTGGGGCAGACTGTGTGGTGGGCAACTCCACAGAGCTGAAAAATGTCATCCTGTTTGACCATGTACAGGTACCGCACTATAACTATGTGGGCGATTCCATCTTGGGATATGGCTCGCACATGGGAGCGGGCGCTATTACTTCCAATGTAAAGCAGGACAGAACTTTGGTGACCGTACATGCACAGGAAGAAACAGTTGCTACAGGACTGAAAAAGTTTGGCGCTATGCTGGGAGACCATGTGGAAATCGGTTGTAATTCCGTATTAAATCCGGGTACAGTAGTGGGGCGTGGAAGCCATGTGTATCCGCTTTCCATGGTTCGTGGGCTGGTGCCGGCCGGATATATTTATAAGAAAGCAGGGGAATTGGCAGAAATACAATATTAAAAAAGATACGGGAGGGGTCTTGATGACCGAAATCAGCACAGAAATTGCACGTCTTTTGCAGTTTGGATGCCAGCATGGATTGCTGGAAAGCGCCGACTGCACCTATGCCGCAAACCGGATGCTTGCCGTGCTTCGGCTGGAAGGATGGGATAACACGGTACAGGTGCCGGAAGAGACGCTGGAAAGTCCGGCTCCCATTTTGGAAAAAATGCTGGATTGGGCCTATGAAACCGGAAGGTTGGAAGGAAACACCGCGCCTTATCGTGATGTGCTGGATACGGAGCTGATGAACTGTATGATGCCCCGCCCGTCAGAAGTGATTCACCGGTTTTATGAGCTGTATCGGGAAAATCCCCGCTGTGCAACTGATTATTATTATCAGCTGAGCCGCAGCTCCAATTATATCCGTACCGACCGGGTGGCAAAGGATGAGCTGTGGACGGCTGAGACCCCTTATGGTGAAATGACCATTACCATTAACCTTTCCAAGCCGGAAAAAGACCCCAAAGCTATTGCAGCCGCCCGGAATATGCCTCAAAATGGCTATCCCAAATGTGCCCTTTGCGCTGAAAATGAAGGCTTTCAGGGGAATCTGGCACAGGCGCCCCGGGGAAATCACCGGCTGATTCCCCTGAAACTATTGGGAGAGGACTGGTTTCTCCAATATTCCCCCTATGTGTATTATAACGAGCACTGCATTGTGCTGAACCAAAAGCACACTCCCATGAAGGTAAACCGAGAATCCATGGCTCATCTGCTGGATTTTGTAACACAGTTCCCTCACTATTTTGTGGGCTCCAATGCCGATTTGCCGATTGTGGGTGGTTCTATTTTGAGCCATGACCACTTCCAGGGCGGCAACTGTGAATTCCCCATGGCAAAAGCAGAAATTCGGGAACCTCTTTCGTTCCTCGGCTTTGAGGACATTGACGCCGGTATTGTCAATTGGCCTATGTCCGTGATTCGTCTGGCAGGATTCGACAAGGAGCGGCTGCTGGATTTGGCCGAAGTCATTTTGAATCAGTGGCGGGGATACAGCGATGAAGCTGCCGGTGTTTTTGCCAATACCGATGTGCCCCACAATACCATTACCCCCATTTGCCGTGTTCGGAATGGAAAATTTGAGCTGGATTTGGTATTGCGGAACAACCTGACAACGCAGGAGCATCCGCTGGGGGTTTTTCATCCTCACGCAGAGTACCATCATATAAAAAAGGAAAATATCGGCCTGATTGAAGTGATGGGCCTTGCCATTTTGCCGGCGCGGCTGAAAAAAGAACTGGCCTTAGTGGAGGAAGCGCTGTGTGACACGGCAAAAGAGGAGGAAATCTTCTCTGATGATGCTATGAAAGCACATTTTGACTGGTATCAGCAGCTGAAAGCAAAGAATCCTGCACCAGAAGAGGTACATACGCTGATTCAACAGGATGTTGGCCGTATTTTTGCCGAGATTTTGGGGAATGCCGGCGTATACAAGGACACCGACGAAGGAAGGGAAGCTTTCCGGCGTTTTTGCCGGTATGTGAACCGGAACCTGTAATGGAAAACTCATAGAACAAGAAAGCCTCCTGTTTGACAACATGTGTCAGACGGGAGGCTTTTGTTGTTTTAGTTGATTTGCTGTTGCAATTTGTTGTTATTTGTCAAATATAGAGAAAAATTGAAAAATATTGCGTCAATTTGGAAAAGGTGGTACAATTACAATGTTTTATAGTGTGCAGTCTATGCGGACAGGCTGCATGAAGATAATTGGTAGGACAGGGTTTGAAAGGATGGAGGACAAACATGGACAAAATAAAATTAAAGGCTTATTTAAAATGCCTGTATGAGCTGGAAGCCTCTCTGTATTTTCAGCAGCAAGTGTATAGTGCGGTGTTTCAAGAGCAGCAAAGAGCCCTTTCTTCCTATAAGGTAGAGCAGGAAATTCCTTATAGTACACCTGAATCTAAAAAATATGATTCTGAAAAATGGGTAGGACTCGCTTTTGGTTTGCTCGGGGTAATTGTATTCATTCTTTCGTTAGTGTTTGGATATAATGATGAAGTAAATATATATGGTTTGTTTTTCTCATCCTTGATAAAAGGTGCAATTGCTGGTGGAATAGCTGCAATCATAGTTGTTATGATTATTAGATTCCTTGAAAATAAAAGTGAACTTCAGGGAGTTCAGCAATCAACAATAGAAAATCGTGAAATTGACCGCAAAAATGAGCAAATCAGGGCTCGCAATGCAGATAGTAAAGTGTTGGCTCGCAGAAAGGGTGCCGCAATCGAAGTCCGGCTAAATGAAATTCAGCAGGGAATCAATGAAACGCGAAAAACACTGGAGCAATATTATGGGCTCGATATTGTGTTTGAGAAATATCGGAATTTTGTAGCTATCAGTTCTATCTATGAGTACTTCGCTTCGGAAAGATGTCAAGAGCTCGGTGGCCCCTATGGCGCTTACAATAAATTTGAAGAGGAGCTTCGCCAGAATCTGATTATTGCCAAGCTGGACGATGTCTTGCGCAGCCTTAGCAGAATCGAAAAAAACCAGATTATGCTGTATAACGCAATTATGGAGACGAACCGGGAGCTTCGACAGATTCGGCGGGGAATTGATGGAATATCATCCAGTATCCAGAGAATTGAGAGTAACAGCGAAATCACGGCCTATAACAGCCGGATTGCGGCAGAAAACACCGAATACATGAAGAACCTGCAAACTTATGACATACTGACAAGAAGATAAAAATATATCTTGAGAAGATATAGCCGCAGTGATAGTGGAGGGTAATATGGATAAAACAAAATTGACGGCGTACTTAAAGTGTTTGTATGAGCTGGAAGCTTCGTTGTACTATCAGAAAAGAGTGTACAATGTTGTTTCAAATGAGCAGCAAAATGTACTTGCTTCTTATCGAGGAGAAAGTGAAATACCACATAAAAAACCGGAGCCGGAAGAATCGGATGCAATGTTTATTACAGTTATTGCTTGCATGATAGTGGTGTTTTTTTTGATGATTGTTATATTTAATATATCCGTCGAAGGATATGATGGATATCCCATTTTCAAAAGAATTATAGCATCACTTTTTTTGGGCGTCATGTCGGGTGTTATTATTGGTGGATTAGTAGGAGCAGCTATAGGAAAAATTATTGAAAAAAAGGATGAGAAAAGAAAGGCACAACAGGCATTTGAAAGAGTCGTGATAGAAAACCGTGAAATTGACCGCCGGAATGCAGAAATCAGGGCGCGTAATGCAGACAGTAAGGCACTGGTTCGGAGAAAGGCTGCGGCGGTAGAATTGCGGCTTAATGAAATCAAGCAGGGAATTGATGAAACTCAAAAAACTTTGAATCAATATTATGGGTTAAATATCGTGTTTGAAAAATATCGGAATTTTGTAGCCATCAGTTCCATTTATGAGTATTTCGTGTCAGGAAGATGCCAAGAATTGGAAGGCCCTTATGGTGCCTACAACAAGTTTGAAGAGGAGCTTCGTCAAAATATGATTATCGCTAGGCTGGACGATGTGCTGCGTAGCCTTAGCAGAATCGAAAGAAATCAGAGTATGCTGTATCATGCCATTCAGGAAGGAAATCGAGCTGTTCAGCAGATTCAGAGGGGTATCCAAGGAATGTCATCAAATATTCAAAGAATAGAGAACAATAGTGAAATCACTGCCTATAACAGCCGGATTGCAGCAGAAAACACCGAATACATGAAGAACCTACAAATTTATGACATACTGACAAGAAGATAATCCGCTGCAATAACATAAGTGAGAAAGCCGCCCTTTTACAGGACGGCTTCTTTTTTGTTGATAATTGGAGGCTCGAAGACAAAAGCGTCCACCTTTTCCGGCTCTCCGCGAAGGCAGTAAATGATATTTTCACAGGCAATGCGAATCATCTCTCGCAAGGAAGTTTCGGAATAGAAGCCTGCGTGAGGTGTAATAATGACGTTTTCCCGGCCCAAAAGCGGATGTCCTTCTAATTCGGGGTTTTCTTTCCACAAAAGGTCCAGCCCCGCTGCCCGTACCCAGCCTTTGTCCAGAGCTTCCGCGAGGTCGGCTTCGTTTACGCTACCGCCCCGGCCCAGATTGAGAAAAATCGGGGAACGCTGGAGCTTTTGGAAGAATGACCGGTTAAAATACTGTTGGGTTTCGGGCGTCAGTGCCATATGGTTGGAAATAATGTCGGCGGTTTCACAGGCTTCTTGGGGCGTTACCAGCTGGATTCCCAAGGCTTGGGCTTCTTCCATGGTGGCGTGGTGGGAAACTGCGGTTATGTGTAGACCGAAAGCTGCGGCTCTAACAGCTACTGCACGGCTGATTTTTCCAAGCCCAAACAGACACAAGGTTTGTCCCTGCAAACGAGGGGCATGAGCGACCCGGTCAAATTCCCAGATTCCCTTTTCAATATCGGTGATATAGGTGCGAAGATTTCGAGTTAAAGCCAGCAAGAGCGCCATAGTATGCTCTGCCACCTCTTGGGTGCAGTATTCCCGAACATGGCAGACAGAAACCCCGGCTTTTTTTGCAGCAGGAATGTCCACCACATTATATCCGGTGGACAGCAGAGAAACACAGCGCAGGGAAGGGGAATGAGCCAAAAGGTCTGCATCTACCTGCTGATAGTCGGTAAGCAGAGCATCGGCATCGGATAAATGCCCATACAATATTTCCCGGGAAGTAGTTTTGTGGGGAAGAAGGGTGATTTGAGCATCCAGCTTTTGCCGGAACAGCTCGGTTTCAAAGGTAAACCCCTGCTTTAAAAGGACAGGGCTATAAACTGCAACAATTTTAAACATAAACAGGCCTCCTGGAAATTTACAGCTTTTATCATAGCATGAAAGAGGATAGTTGCCAACCCAAAGAAAACATGAGATAATATAAATAACTTTGACGGTGAAAGGAAGTTTGTCATGAAGGTTTTGCTGCTGAATGGAAGCCCGCACAAAAACGGATGTACCCACACGGCCCTGTCTGAGATTGCCGCAGAGCTGAATCGGCTGGGCATTGATACACAGGAATTCTGGGTGGGAAATCAGCCAGTCAGAAGCTGCATTGGGTGCGGCGGATGTTTTCAGGAAAAGAAATGTGTTTTTACAGAGGACGGTGTAAATGCATGTTCTCAGGCACTGCAGGAAGCCGATGGGTTTATTGTAGGCGCACCAGTACACTATGCGGGGCCGGCAGGTGCCTGTACTGCGTTTTTGGACAGGCTTTTTTATGGAAAATCCAGTTTGTATGCCTATAAACCGGCTGCTGCCATTGTCAGCTGCCGCAGAGGCGGCGCAAGTGCTTCTTTTGACCGGCTGAACAAATATTTTACCATTTCTTCCATGCCGGTGGTTTCTTCTCAGTATTGGAATTCTGTTCATGGGAACACACCGGATGAAGTCCGTCAGGATTTGGAGGGAATGCAGATAATGCGCACGCTGGCCCGCAATATGGCATGGATGCTTCGCTGTATTCAGGCAGGAAAAAATGCTGGTGTCCCTTTGCCGGAAAAAGAAAAGCGGGTAAACACCAATTATATTCGCTGAAAAATATGCCAAAAGCCTCGAAGAAGGATTCTCCGAGGCTTTTTTTATCGCAATGCTTCCCAAATAATGGGCAAAAGGCTGTTGGTAGGGCTATCCTGAGTGATTTCCCATATCATCACCCCGCCTCCGCTTTTCCGTGCAAGCTCCGCTTTCTTTTGAATGGTGGATTCCCCGTTATACCAGACTTTTGATTCGTTAAACAGAATAGAATCCGATAGACGGGCAGAGGCATCGTGTTCCACCAATGTTCGATAAGAAATTCCACCCGGACGGCCATAGAAGGGGACTCCCAGCATCAGCTTGCCTGCTGGAACACCGCGGGTGTTGCGCCAGAAATATAGACAGTTTTGTGCAAATGCAAAGGATGAATGTTCGGTTTCAGATGCATCATAAGCCATGATGTTTATCCAGTCCACCGCCGCCAGTACCTTTGAAGTTTGGGCATAGGTGTCATAATAGGGGTGGCCTTGTTCATCGGTTCCCCCAATCACTGCGGTTGTCAGGAGCTTTACTTCTTTGTGGAGACGGCCGGAGAGGGAAACCATTAGTGCCTCATACTGCTCCTGAGAAGGCTGCCCAGCCCGGGGATATTCCCAGTCCATATCAATTCCATCAAAGCCATATTCCCGGCAGAGCGTTAAAAGGGCTTCTATGAGACGTTCCCGTTTTTCTTCGGTTTCTGTTGCTTTTACAAAAGTGGGCTCTAAAGGAATCCCTTCGTGACTCCATCCGCCTACAGCCAGCAGTACCTTTATCCCGTTTTGATGGCAGCGTTTCACTAACGACCTGGCAGTATCGCTGGCCGCCAAAGGCAAAAGTTCTCCGTCTTCAGTAGGAATGGCAAAAGCATATATCACATGGGTAAGATAAGAAACCTGCAATTCGGAAACACTGTTTGATTTCCACGAAGGATAATAGGCGACTACCTTTTTGGAAGAAGATATTGGCGCGGGAGAGGAAGAAGGTTTTGTTTGAGAAGACGCATTTGTGTCGGGAGAAGAAACAGAATTTCCCATAGAAGAAGCGGAAGTTTCGGTAGGGGAAGAATTAGGAGCAATGGAGGAAACAGATTCATCCGGTGAGCTTGACAGAGAAGAGAAAGTGCTTTCAGGAGAAGAAGAGAGAGGGACAGATATAGAAGAATTTTCGTTTGAGGTGAGAAGTGACCAGGCATCGGATATTCCCGGCTCTTCCCCCTGATTTTCCTTTAGTGCCTGATAGGTTTTTCCTTGATAAATTACTTTATCGCCTGTAAGATATACCAAATCTCTCTCCCATTCATCGGGATGTATCGAAGATGCTTCCTGGGGTTGAGATACGAGGCTTTCCTCACCGGATTGCAGGGATGCAAGTACAAGGGCGCCGGTACCAATAAAAATAGCAATGATTAGAAAAATGGGAACGATTCTTTTCCATGGCTGTTTGAAAGACACAAAGAACCCTCCTTACCGTAATATAAAATCGCTTTAGTATTGGGCATTTTCTCATGCCTTATACACAGGACAAACAATATATACGGTTGGCGGCAGAGTCCATGAAAAGCCAAGCAGTTATTTGACAAAACTCAAAAGGTTGGCTTTAAAAATCCGATGTGGCCTTTTCTTGCCAAACCTGTGGGGGGATGTTACAATAAATCCATTAGAGAGCGTTACTTTCATAAAAAGAAAGGCAGAGTGTATGAAAAAGCAGGTATCAGGGAAAAGAATACAAAAAAACGACCGTCTGGAAGTGGAGATTACGGGTTTTACCGCAGAGGGTGCCGGTGTGGGAAGAACACAAGAGGGCGGGATGGCAATATTTGTACAAGGAACCATTCCCGGTGAGCGGGTGTTGGTACATATTATCAAGGCAGCAAAAAATTATGCTGTCGGAAAAGCTCTTCAAATTATCCGGCCTTCTAAGGATAGAGTGGAGCCGGACTGCCCTTGCTTTGCCCAGTGCGGCGGATGTGTTTATCGCCATATGAGTTATGAGAGGGAGCTGAAAGCAAAAGAGCAGAAGGTGCGGGATGCGCTGGAAAGAATTGGCGGATATAAAAATGTCCCTTTGGAAACAATCGTAGGCGCCAAAAAAATTGACCGTTATCGCAACAAAGCACAATTTCCCATTGGTTATGACCAAAACGGTGAAGTGGTGCTGGGGTTTTATGGAGCACGCAGTCATCGGATTATCCCATGTGAAGATTGCCGGCTTCAGCCGGAAGCATTTGCCCGGGCAGCGGCAGCCTTTCGAGAGTGGGCGTCGCTATATCCCGCACCGGTATATGATGAAAGTACCCATACGGGAAAACTGCGCCATTTTTACCTGCGGCAAGCATCCTCTGGGGGTGTGATGGCTTGTTTGGTGGTGAATGGTAATGGGGTGCATCATGAACAGGAATTGGCGGAGCTATTGCGGCTGCGGGTGCCGGAACTGAAAAGCCTGTTTATCAATTGCAACCGGGAAGACACCAATGTGGTTTTGGGAAAAAAGAACCGGTTGGTGTGGGGAGAGGAAATCCTGATTGACACACTGTGTGGGCTGGAATTTACCATTTCACCGCTTTCCTTCTTCCAGGTGAACCATGACCAGACCGAGAGGCTGTATGGATTAGCGGCAGAATTTGCCGGATTGACTGGAAATGAGACGCTGCTGGATTTATACTGCGGCGCAGGGACGATTGGGCTTTCAATGGCACATAAAGCAAAGCGTTTGATAGGTGTTGAGATTGTGGAGCCAGCGGTAGAAGATGCCAAACGGAATGCTGCCAGGAATCATATTGAAAACAGTGAATTTTTGTGTATGGATGCTCCGCAAGCTGCATTGCAGCTGGAAAAGCGCGGAATCCGGCCGGATGTCGTCATTGTAGACCCACCGCGCAAAGGCTGTGGAGAAGGGCTTCCCGAGACTATTGTTCGGATGGCGCCTGAGCGGGTGGTGTATGTCTCCTGCGACCCGGCTACGCTGGCCAGAGATGTTAAAAAGTTCCGTGAGCTGGGGTATGAGTTGCAGAAAGTGGTTCCAGTAGATATGTTCCCGAGAACAAGCCATATTGAAAATGTCGCGGTTTTGAGTCGTTAAGTACTATTGTTTTTCTCTTTAAAAGGAGGAACATTATGAAAATCAGACCAGCAAACCCAATTTTTTATATTGCCATTATTTTTGTACCATGGCAGTTTTGGAATACTTATATCGACATTGAAGATGAATCCGTTATATTTTGCCGCTATTATGCCAATAAAAAAGGTCTTTCAAAAAACAAAGTGAAGTTTTTAAAACATGATGTGGTAAAAATCGGTTTTCCAAGTGAAATTTCCATTTCCTCTCAGGAGCCCACATTGGTTGGTTCTAATGGAATCTATTCTTCGCAGGAAATTATTTTTCTTTTGAAAAACGGCTCCATTATTTCTTTTAATGCCCGACCCTATACGAAAAAACAATGCCGAAAGTTATTAGCATTTTTTCCTGCAAATGTTGAAAAAGGAGCATGTTTATGTAAAACTCTTAAACTATGAAAGAAAATCCAACAACCGATTAAGAAAGGATATAAAAATGGATACAATTGACAGTATACTTTTAGTTTTGCTTGTGGCAGTGCTGGTCTTGCAGGTTGTACTGCTGTGGAGCATGAAAAACCGCAAAACCGGAGGCAGCAGCAGTAAGGAAGTCGAATCTCTGCGCCAGGAGCTTTTCCAGATGCAGGAGAAACTTTCTGCCGGGACAAGAGAATCTGCCGGAAAGCTTCGCCAGGCGATGGATGACAGTCAAAGCCGTCTTCGTTCGGAGCTTACCGGAACTGTACAGAACTCTTTGCAAAGTATGGGAGCTGTGCTGAACGATGGGCAAAGAGCCATTGGGGAACAGCAAAGCCGAAAAATGGAAGAATCCGGCCGCCACACCGTGATTCAGCTTTCCAGTATGCGGGAGGAAATCTCTGCCCAGCTCACCCGAATGAATACGGAAAACGAAGCCCGCATGCAGCGTTTTTCTGATGAGAGTGGGAAAAAGCTGGAAGCTATCCGCCAAACCGTAGAGCAGAAGCTCACTTCTTTGCAAACGGAAAACAGCAGGAAGCTGGACGAAATGCGTCAGGTCGTGGATGAAAAACTGCAAAAGACGCTGGAAGAGCGGATGACCCAATCCTTTAAGCTGGTGAGCGAGCGGCTTGAAGCTGTGTATAAGGGTCTTGGTGAAATGCAGACGCTGGCTTCCGGTGTGGGTGATTTGAAAAAAGTGCTGTCTAATGTAAAAACACGGGGCATTTTGGGAGAAATCCAGTTAGGGGCTATTTTGGAAGAAATTTTGGCCCCGGAGCAATATGTCACCAATTATGTAACAAAAAAAGGCAGCCAGAATCCTGTAGAATATGCGGTTAAGCTGCCCACAGAAGACGGGTCTGGTGTTTACTTGCCTATTGATTCCAAATTTCCAGGAGATGCCTATCAAGATTTGCTGGATGCTTATGATTCCGGTGATAAGGCAAAAGTGGATGCAGCAGCCCGCACGCTGCATAGCCGGATTTTGAGTTTTGCCAAGGATATCAGCGACAAATATATCGATGTGCCGAATACCACTGATTTTGCCGTTATGTTCCTGCCTTTTGAAGGACTGTATGCAGAAGCGGTAAACCGTGGAATGGTAGAAGAGCTGCAAAACAAATATAAAATCAATCTGGCCGGCCCCAGCACCATGGCGGCACTGCTCAACAGCTTACAGATGGGCTTTAGAACCTTTGCCATTCAAAAACGCACCGGAGAAGTTTGGAAAACGCTGGGAGCAGTGAAAACAGAATTCGATAAGTTTGGAAATGTGTTGGAAATGACGCAAAAGCGGCTAGAGCAGGCCAACAGTGAACTGGATAAACTGGTAGGTGTGCGCACCCGCCAAATCCAGCGGAAGCTCCGCAATGTGGCACGGATAGATGCTTTGGAAAGTGAGCAAATGTTTGCGCTGGAGGATGGAGATTCTGCTTCGGAAACAGAGGAATCCTGACAATTAAAATGAGACAAGCGGCGTTACGCCAGAGGAGAAAGATTTTTTCGAAATTCTCCCGGCGGAACGCCGTATTTTTTTTGAAAGGCATGGGAAAAGCTTCGGGTGTTATCATAGCCTACCGCTTGCGCGGTTTCGGAAACAGAATGGTTTTCCAGCAGCATACGGCGGGCTTCATAAAGACGCATGTTCATTAGATATTGATAGGGGGTAATTCCCATAGCCCGGGTAAAGGTGCGGATAAAATGCTCGGGAGAATAGGAAAAGTGTGCCCCAAGACCGTTTACATTCAAATTGCTGTCTCGGAAATGATTTCGGATATAAACAGCGGCTTCAGCCATGGGAGAGATATTTTCAGGCAAATGCATTTGCAGCAAATATTCGCCAAAAGACAGGATGGCATGTTGTCCATAGGGTGTTTTTTCCTCTTCCAGCAGGAAAATTTTTTTTAGCAAAGACCAATAATTTTCTAAAAGAATGCTGTCTGAAGGGGATATCTGGATGAGAGAAGAAAAGGATACAGGGAAAAAGTCTATGTGAAACCACAGACAAGAAAGAGGGTTTTGTGGGCTGTGATGCATGAAATAGGGGACAGAAGGAGGAAAAATATAGGCGCTGCCCGGAGACAAGGTTTGGGTAATGCCCCCTTCCGTATAAGACACCTCGCCGCTTTCTATCAGATACACCCGGCAATATCCTGCGGCAACCCTTTCGTCCACGTGCCAGTCCGGCCGCTGCACACCGCTGCCGTCCATCAATAAAACCATGCTAACACCTCTAAAATCAATTATTATACCATTATATCAGGAAAAAGCCGTTTTTTCTTCAATTTTTTTCGGTTACAATAAAAGCAGGAATATTGAGCACTTTTTATGGAGGTATTGCCCATGCTTACAGAAAAGGAAGTACATATCCTTCGTACACTTGCAAAACAATATATGGAAGCAGCCATGGCCCCCCGTCAGGGCGAACTGCAGCAGCTGTGGATTAAGCACAATACTGGAGAAGGCCAGCGGCCCATGGTATTGATTGACCAGATTCCATGGCATGAGATGGATGTGGATGGCAGTCTGCAATGCCAGATTCAGGATGCTTATTGGAAGCAGGTGGAAACTTCACTTCGCCGCAAGCTGTATCAGAACAAGTATATGCCTGTCGATATGCTCTTGCCGCCATATATCCTCATCCCCCGGATTTTGGTGGATTCCCAATATCGGATGTTTGGAGTGGCTGTAGAAGAAAATACGGTGACTACCGATGTAGGAAGCGATGTGGTATCCCATAGCTATGCAAAACAGTTTGAAACCATGGAGGATTTGGAAAAAATTCGTCCGGTTAAATTGGAAGCAGATGTGGAAAAAGAAAAATTGGTGATGGAGCAGGCACATGCAATTTTTCAGGGGATTGCCCCGGTATATTGGGAAGGCGTCAGCCTGCACAGTGGTTTGTGGGACACTATCAGCCAGTGGCAAGGGGTTGAAGAATGCTATTATATGCTGCTGGATGAACCCGAACTGCTACACGCTATGATGGAGCGAATGACCCAGTATACGCTGGAAGCAATTCGACAAGGCAACGAACAGGGGCTTTTTGATACTGCCAGCAGCTTGTGCCACTGTTCTCACACTATTACCCGTCCCTTTGGGCAGGGAATGGAAGACCGCCCCGGAACTTCACAAAATAGCTGGACCTTTGGCCTGGCGCAGCTGTTTACATCTGTCTCCCCGGAAATCACCAGGGAGTTTGAAGTGCCTTATATGAAACAAATTTTTTCTCAGTTTGGCAATGTATATTATGGCTGCTGTGAGAGACTGGATGACCGGCTCGACATTATTGGGCAAATGCCCAATATCCGCAAGATTTCCTGCAGCCCTTGGAGCAATCCAGAAAATTTTGCAGCGAATTTGCCACAACAATATATTATGTCCAATAAGCCGAATCCAGCCTATTTGGCTTCAGGCGATTTGGAAGCTTCCAGAAAAGAAATGGAGCATACCATGCATGCGGCAAAATCTCACAATGTTCGTTTAGAGATGATTTTGAAGGATATCAGCACCGTCCATTATCATCCCGAGCGCTTGTGGGAATTTAGCCGGATGGCAATGAAGTTAGTAGAGGGGTAAAATTTTGAAAAACTCATTTTTTTGGTGGAATTTTTAAAAGATTTACCCTTGTGCTTTCGGAAATCCATCCCTATAATGAAGATACAACATCCTGATTGTAAGGAGGATTTTTTTATGTTGGAATTTCATTTTCAAGGGGTTCCCGAGTCGTATCGTCCCGGTTTGGAGGCAGTAAGCCAAGAGTTGAAAATGTCCCTGTCAGAAAACGGTGTTTTGGTACAGGTACAGCAGGGAAAAGGCATTTCCCTTGTACGGGATGCTGAAAAATTTGTACTCACCTGCGGAAACAAAACGGACTTTTTCCGGGGGGTTGCCCTGCTGTGCCGTTATGCTGATGAAAAAGAACTTTCTATTTCAGAATTTGCCAGATTTGAAAAATGCGGCCTGATGCCAGACTGTTCCCGAAATGCCGTACTCACTGTGGATACAGTTAAATATATGCTTCGCCGGATGGCCCTTTCCGGCCTGAATTTGATGATGCTCTATACGGAAGATACCTATACTGTGCCGGAGCGTCCTTATTTTGGTTATTTGCGGGGCCGGTATACGTTTGAAGAAATGAAGGAAATGGATGACTATGCCGATATGCTGGGGATTGAAATGATTCCCTGCATCCAGACGCTGGCACATTTGGAGCGTGCTTTGCAGTGGCCCGCTATGGATGGCTATCGGGATACGGATGACGTACTGCTTACAGGTGAGCACGAGCCCAAGACCTATGAATTTATTCGGGAATGTATCCGCGCTGCCAGTGCGCCGTTCCGCTCCCGTCGGATTCATATTGGCATGGATGAAGCCTATTGGATGGGCCGAGGCGTGTATTTGAACAAATATGGATATGCTTCCAAAGTAGAATTGATGCGTACCCATTTGAAGCTGGTAAAGGAAATCCTGGACCAGGAAGGCCTGGAAGCCATGATGTGGAGCGATATGCACTTTACCGCTGCCCGTGACGAAGGCGTTTATCATCCTGATGCGATTCTTACGCCAGAGATTCTGGCCGCAGCACCGGAGGATATCGGTTTGGTGTACTGGGACTATTATCATGAGGATAACGCTTCCTATGCCAATATGCTGGCAAAACACGGCCAGTTTAAGGCAAAGACTATTTTTGCCGGTGGAATCTGGACATGGTGCGGGCCTGCCGCTGATTATCGGAAAACATTTGCGGCAACGATTCCTGCTCTGGAAGAGTGCATTAAGGCAGATGTGAAAGAAGTATTTGCTACTGCCTGGCTGGACGATGGTGCAGAATGTAATTTGATGACGATATTGTTTGGCCTGACTATTTTTGGGGAGTTTAATTATACGGGCAGCTGGGATGAAGAAGAAGGGGAAAAACGTTTCCGGACTTCTTCAGGATTGGATGCACAGGCATTTTTGTCCATGTCTGCACTGAACGAATTGCCCGGGATGACATTGCAGCCTAACAGCACTGCTAACCCCTGCCGCGTGCTTCTCTATGAAGACCCGCTTTTGCCGCTGTTTGCCGCTGACCTTCCCCGGAACGAAGAGTACATCCCCTATTATAAGGAATTGGCTGTCCGGTTTGAAAAGTTTGCCGCTGAAAATCAAGAAATCCGCTTGCAGCTGACTGCTTATTCTTTAATGGCAAAAGCCCTTGCAGCCAAGTGCCGCTGGCGTATGAAGGCAGCCACTGCTGTACGAGCCAATGACCGCGCAGCCGCACTGGAGTTAGTGCCTCTTGCAGAGGAAAATATTCAAATCCTGCAGGAGCTTCGTCATGCTTGGTATAGCCAGTGGATGGCTGTGAACAAGCCTTTTGGCTATGAAGTATTAGACATCCGTTTGGGCGGAACCATTGCCCGGTTTGAAACAGCTCGTACCAGAATGGAAGCATTTGGAAAAGGCGAACTGGAAGATATCCCTGAATTGCGGGAAGAAAAGTTGCTTTTCCATACAGATGCAAATGGTGATTATGTGTGCCGTAATCTTTGGGCGCATATGGTAACGCCCAGCCGTATGGGTAAGGAATAATAAAAGAGCGCCTGCTCCCACTACTTTTGGGGGGCAGGCGTTGTTTTGCGAAAACCAGTCCATATGGCAGTCAAACCGACGATACACAATATCAGCCAAAGTAAAACGGTGGTACTCCATCCGCCCAAATCAGCCAGGAAGCCCGAAAAAATACCGGAACATCCTGCTCCCAGATAAGCGCAGAAATTAAATAGCCCTGCTACACCGGAAGCCCTTCCATAGACTGAAAAACGAAGGGGCAAAAATGTGAGCAGCAGTGTATTCACCCCCATGAGGAGCGAAGAAATCACACTAAAAAAGGCTGCGTCAAGCCACAAAAAACGACCCATGAGGAAATAGAAAAGAATACAGCACAGCCCACAGGCGGCAAACAGCAAAATTCCCGGTTTCTTTTCCCGTCCACAAAATCGGCTCATCAGCCTGCCGGAAAGAATAACTCCCAGCAGGCTGAACAGGGGAATTAGGGAAGAAAAGATGGAAACCTCTGCCGAAGAGACATGATGCAGCCCAGTGAGGATAGTAGGTTCCCATAGGGTAATGCCGTCTTTCACAATTCCCTGTGCAGCGGCAGCAATACAAAAAGATAACAGATGTTCTTTTCTAACCAGCTTCCACAAGGGAACGCGAGTGGGAGGTTCCGGTTCTTCATTTTCTGGTTGATTAAAAGAAAAGTCTTCTAATCCCAAACATTTGGGAGACGCTTCCATACGCAGGCAGAACCACAGGGTAAATACCAGTGTGATGCTGCCGGGCAGGAAAAAAGCCCCTCTCCATCCGGTAAGTTGGATGACGATACCAAGCCCAGCCCAGGAAATCAGATATCCCACCATTGAGGAAAGGGAAACCAGCACAGCGGGAAAGTTTCGCTCCGACGGCGAAAACCAGGCGGCAATCACCCGAACAATGGGTCCCCATAGTGTGGAAAGAAAAAGCCCATTAAGTAGCCACACAGAAAAAATCACCATATAATTCGGGAAAAATCCCATAAGCAAGTTGCACAGGGAGGTACCAAACAGTCCGATAGCCATAAATTTTTTAGCAGACAACCGGTCTCCAAGTATGCCGCTGACAAGATGCCCGAGGCCATAGCTGACGAAAAAACCGCTGCCAATTGCACCGGCAGCAGCAGTATTCCACTCAAACTCTGCTGTCATTTGCGGCAGGGCAATGGACAAATTGGTGCGGCACAGATAGGACAGCGCATAGGACAGCCAACATAAAAGCAGAATCCGTCGCTGCACCAGTCTACGGTTTGGAATCGCATTTGTCTTCATAAAATCTTCCTCCATAACAACCACAAAATATAACAAGAACAAACAAAAAACCACATTTACAATGTGGGATTATACGTCTGTTTTAAGGTTGTGTCAAGCGCTTTTTTATTTTTTGTGGTTTTATATTGATTTTTTGTGGGGTTGAAGATATAATGAAGCCAAACCGGAAAAGGAGGGATGTTATGCTGGCAGAAGAGCGATATCGGAAAATTATGGAGTTATTGCGAAAAAAACAGACGGTCAAAGTAACTGCATTGGCAGAGCAGTTTGGGGTGTCTGCTGAAACGATACGCCGGGATTTGGACTATTTGGAGCAGACCGGATGTTTGAAAAAGGTGTATGGTGGTGCAGTATTAGAGCAGGTGGAGACCCACGAGCCGAAATTCCAGGAGAGGGAAGGGCTATACCACGAAAAAAAGTGGGAGTTAGCCCAGCTGGCCTGCCGTTTTGTCCGGGAGGAGGATTCTCTGGCGCTGGATGCAGGAACCACCAGTTTGGAAATTGCCCGTGTGCTGAAACAGCACTATCATACCCTGACGATTTTGACCAATTCTCTGCCTGTGGTCTGGGAGCTGTTGGATAAACCGGGATTCACGGTAATTCTGGCCGGCGGTGTGGTTCACGGGGAGGAAAAGTCTATAGTGGGCGGTACTTGCCTGGAACAAATTCGTCAGTATCGGGTAAATCACTATTTTATCACTCCCAGCGGTATTTCCCTTCATTCAGGCGTAACTTCCTATGGCTTCGGAGAGGTGGAGGTACAGCGGGCTATGGCGGAAATTTCCGGGCAAATTGTCGCATTTTGTCACAGCGGATATTTTGACAAGGTTTCTTTGATGAAAATTTGCGATTTGATTCGCTTGGAATGCATTGTCACCGATTCCGGCTTGTCCGAAGAAACCCGGCAGCAGTATGAAGCGGCTGGTGTGAAAATTCTCACACCAGAAACGGAGGATAACGAAACAACAGACTGAAGGAGACGACTTCAAATGGAAAGAAAAATTCTTTTGGATTCGGAAGGAAACTGGTATAAGGCGAACCTGCACTGTCATTGTACGGTGTCTGACGGTGAGTGGACGGCAGAAAAAATAAAAGAGGAATATCAAAAACAGGGATATTCTGTCATTGCCTTTACCGACCATATGGACTATCAACGGCATACAGAACTGGATGATGAAACTTTCCTCACAATTGGTGCGTTCGAAGCCAATATTGATGCGCCGGCAGACCAGTTCCCCGATTGGAATACCCGCCCAGTGTACCACCTGAACTTTTATGATACCTGTCCTGAAGGAAGGGACTGTACTGCTGTGCCTATGCCAGAACAGGTTTATACCTTGGAAAACGTAAATCAATATATTAAAGCCCGGAAGGAAGAGGGGTTCCTGTGCTGCTATAACCACCCATGGTGGAGCGTACAGACCTATGAAGATTATATCCCCCTGGAAAATCTGGACTTTTTTGAAATTTATAACCACGGCTGCGAGCTGGACGGCCTTTATGGGTATGCGCCCCAGTCCTATGATGAATTGCTGCGTACCGGCCATAGGATTCACTGTTTTGCCACAGATGACAATCACGACCGTTCTCCCCTGGGCAGTCCCCGAAACGACTCTTTTGGCGGTTTTACCATGATTCAGGCAGAAAGCCTTACCTATCCGGCTATTATCGATGCCCTGAAAAAGGGAAAAACCTATGCTTCCATGGGTCCGCAAATTCATGGGTTGTACTTGGAGGGGAATAGTCTCATTATCGAGTGCAGCCCTGTGGAAAAAATTTATTTGATTACCCAGGGAAGGGACGGCCAATGGATAGCGGTACATCCTGGAGAGACTTTGACTCGAGCGGAGTTTGAGCTGAAAGGGAACGAAGGCTATGTGCGACTCCAGATTCGGGATGGCCGTGGATTGTATGCCAATACAAATGCTTATTGGATAGAAGAACTTTTGGCACGATAAGACCTTTTGAAAGAGCAATGGTGCCATTTTTATAGTAAGGAGGGCTATTTTTATGCCGCAGGATAATATTCTGTTGATAACAACCGACCAGCAGCGTTTTGATACGATTAATGCATTGGGCAACCAGAGTATATTTACTCCTCATCTCAACTATCTGGCTGCTTCCGGCATTTCTTTTACCCGCTGCTATGCGGATTGTCCCATTTGTGTTCCCAGTCGCACCACGATTATGACCGGGCGTCGGGGATTTGAAAGTGGTGTGGTGTCTAACGCTACTCATGAAACGGTTATGACCGCTGATACCAAGTCCCGCACTACCCTTCCGGCACTGCTGACCGATGCGGGGTATCAAACCAAAGCTATGGGTAAGATGCACTTTGAACCAGCCCGTGCTCATTATGGGTTTGAGGAGATGACCC
Source organism: Clostridiales bacterium (assembly GCA_019418545.1). Lineage (GTDB taxonomy): Bacteria > Bacillota > Clostridia > Oscillospirales > Acutalibacteraceae > Heritagella_A. The sequence continues at coordinate 38,135 of DYBQ01000013.1, forward strand.
TGCCGCTGGACTATATGCGCCAGTATGATGGCAGGCCCTATGGTGCACGTCCCAAGGTACACGGTGCGGGAGAGTGCGAGATTGAACCGGCAATTTCCACAGTGGATGTGAAAGACAGCATTACCCAGTGGATTACAGACGGTGCAGTGGATTTTATTGAAACCCGGGACCCCCATCGCCCCTTCTTTATGTGGACCAGCTATACAAAGCCTCATCCACCGTTTGACCCTTGCCGGGATTTCTGGCATCTGTATGAAAATATCCCTATGCCCGAAGCAGTACACGGTGACTGGAGCCAGACGCTTGAAACAATCCCTCAGGGTTTTATGGAAGGCTGTTATGAAAACACAAATATGCACTTTTTTGGAGCAGAACAAATTGCTGCCACTCGCCGGGCCTATTATGCCATGATTTCTCAAGTGGACTATTCTTTGGGACGGCTGTTTGGCTGCCTGCGTGAAAACGACCTGTTCAAAAATACCTGGATTATTTTTACAGCTGACCATGGAGAGATGCTGGGAGACCATTTTATGAGCCAAAAAAATGTGTTTTTTGAAGGTTCAGCCCATGTGCCGCTGATAATTGTGCCGCCGCTGGGGCGTTTTTCCAACACAAACCGCCGGGTGGATGTCACAGCAGAAATTGCCGATATTTATCCAACAATTCTGGCAATGGCCGGCATTGAAGCCCCCGACTTTGTACAGGGCAGAAATTTGCTGGAGGAAACCGGCGAACGGGTATTCTTTGGAAATAGCTTGAACAAGCACTTCTGTGTGATGGAAGATAAGTGGAAGCTGATATTCTGCACTTGTGGCGGTCATACATTGCTGTTTGATTTGAACACTGACCCAATGGAACGCCACAACCGTTCTGATGATGCGGAATGTGCAGAAAAGAAAGCCCATTTGTGGAAGCTGCTGCTGGAACACACAGCTCAATATACCCCTGAGGTTTTGAAAAATGGGGAGTTTATCACCACTCCGGCCCCAGAAAACTTCCAGTCAATTAAGAATCACTGGTTTGGTTTCCACTATCATGATTATTCTGTGGACACCTTCCACTAATTGTTTAGATGGCAGCCCGTCCGCTTTTTGCGTGACGGGCTGCCTGATATCTTCGTTATGTTAGAATGCATCAATAGAGGGGGAGGAAATCAATATGGAAAAAGATGTTGCTGTATTGCATCGTGAAGAATATCCACGGCCGGATTTTATTCGGGAAGATTGGCAGTCCCTGGATGGAGTATGGGAATTTTCCTTTGAAAAACCGGTGTTTGACAAAGAAATTGTAGTACCATTTTGCTATCAATCCCAAAAGAGTGGAATTCATGATACCACCGATTATGATACGGTGTGGTATCGAAGAAGCTTTATTGTGGATGGGGAGAAGTTAAAATTCCGAAAGCTGCTGCTGCATTTTGGAGCTGTAGATGATGAAGCACAGGTATGGGTCAACGGGCAAAAGGCTGGGAATCACCAGGGCGGATATATTCCCTTTACCCTTGATATTACAGATTTGATTCATGATGGGGAAAACACCTTGATGGTACAGGCAACTGACCGGAAAAATGCAGATAAGCCCAGGGGAAAACAAACTTGGACAGGAAGCCCCTTTGCCTGTTGGTATACGCCTGTAACCGGTATTTGGCAAAGTGTATGGATAGAATATGCTGGAACAAATCCCTTGCAGCGAATCAAAATCACCCCCAATCTTCAGGGGCGCTCGGCCCGATGTGAGTGTTTTCTTGATTTTCCCGCAGAAACTCGGGTAACGGTACGGATGGAGCAAAAAGAAGATGGGATTTTTTTGGGTCAGCAGGAAATTGTGTGCCGGGATGGATATGGAAGAGCGGATTTTTCTTTCACGTGCTTGGGGACCATGGGGCAGAAACTGCTGTGGTCGCCTGAATGTCCGAATCTGATTGATGTAACGGTGGAAGTTGAGGGCGGAGACAGGGTGCTTTGCTATTTTGGTATGCGGGAAATCCGGGCAGAGAGAGGAAGATTCCTGTTAAATGGCGCAGACTTGTTTCAGCGTTTGGTACTTGACCAGGGATATTGGCCGGATACGCTGCTGACACCACCTGATGGAGAAGCATTAAAACGGGATGTTGAACTCACAAAAGCCATGGGGTTTAATGGGGCAAGAAAGCATCAGAAAATAGAAGACCCCCGATATTATTACTGGGCTGACAAATTGGGTTTGCTGGTGTGGGGAGAACTTCCCAGTGCTTATGAATTTAGAGATACCGCCATTAAAAATTCTGCTTGTGAATTGGCAGGGTTTGTAGAGCGGGATTATAACCATCCCTGTATTATTACCTGGGTTCCGGCAAACGAAAGCTGGGGCGTAGAGAACATCGTTGTGGGAGAACAGGAGCAGGCTTATTGCCGTGCTTTGCTGTGGATGCTAAAAGCACTGGACGGAACCCGTTTGGTCAGCGCCAATGACGGATGGGAGCAAATTTCCGAAACAGATATTTGTGCCGTACATGATTATGCTTTGTTTGAAAGCACACAGGATAAGTATGACGACATGGAGAAAGCAATGGCAGGAGCAGTACAGGGACGAATGCTGTTTGCAAAAGGAAACCGTTGGACGGGACAGCCGGTTATGATGACGGAGTATGGCGGAATTGCTTTTGTTGATGATAAAGAGGACAACTGGGGATATTTTGATAAGGTGAAGGGACAGAAGGAATTTTTGAATCGCCTGGAGCCAATTAACCGTTTTTTAATCCGCAGTGGGAAGTTTGCCGGGTTCTGCTATACACAGCTCACAGACGTGATGCAGGAAACCAACGGACTTTTAACGCCAGAGCGAAAGCCGAAAGTTCCGTTGGAAAAGCTAAAAAACACATTTGGTTTGCCTATGTATGGAGAGTAAACGATAAACCAAGAAAAAAGAGGATGCAGTTTTTTCTGCATCCTCTTTTTGTAATTATCTATCAGTTTGGAATGTACTGGCGGACACGGAAAATAGCGCCCAATCCTTCGCAAATACGGCGGCACTCTTCAATGTCTGCCTGAGGCATCGTGTCAACAACTGTCATATAAACTTTTGGCACATACAAACCGGCTTCTCCGGTAAAACGCAGGATGGCAGGGAAAGCTTCCAAACCAAAATCCGAATGACACAGCTCGTCGTATTTTTCCGCACTGCAGGCATTCAGGCTTACGGAAACCACATCCAGCCTCCCGTCCAAATCCGGGGCAGTATGACGGCCGTGAATCAAATCAGATAGGCCGTTGGTGTTCAGCCGGATATCAATTGGGCTGAATTTCTTCACTTCATCACACAGCCAGAGAATATCATCCAGCCGGCAGGTAGGCTCACCATATCCGCAGAAGACCAATTGCCGGTATTGGCTCAAATCGCGCTTTTTTATGTCCTCCAAAATTTCTTCTTTAGAGGGCTCTCTTTCCAGCCATAAATCATCGGCATAGATGCTTCCGGCACTGTGGGTACGCAGACAAAATTCACACCGGTTGGGACAGCGGTTCGTCAGGTTTACATACAAGTTGGAATGATATTCATAAGTAATGGTCATGTTCTTCCCTCCACACATCAAAGTGAAATTCCAAAAAGTGTACAGGCATTTTCTTTTCCCCAGGCCAGTACATCAGCAGCAGAAACACCCCGGATTTCCCCAATCTTTGCCGCAGAGTAGGGAATCATAGTAGAATCACACCGCTTTCCCCGATAAGGAACCGGAGACATATAGGGAGCATCGGTTTCATTCAAAAGGCGGTCGGAGGGAACCATGGCAGCAACTTCCAGCGGATGGCGGGCGTTTTTAAACGTGACAACCCCACCAAGGCCAATATACATTCCCAGTGCAACCACTTCTTTTGCCATTTCCACACTGCCGGAAAAGCAGTGAAGCACACCCCTGGGCCGATATTTCCGAAGAAGTTCCATCACATCCCCGTGGGCTTCCCGGTCATGGACAATAACCGGAAGGTTGAGCTTTTTGGCAAGCTTCAGCTGTTCCTCGAATACCACCTTTTGAATCTCCCGGGGACATTCATCTTCATAGTGATAGTCCAGCCCAATCTCTCCTATAGCCACTACTTTTGGATGTTTCAGAAGAGCTTCCAGCTGTTCCAGCCAGTTTTCTGGACGAACCCGTGCATCTTCCGGGTGGATTCCGGCAGCGGCATAACAATACTCATACTGTTCTGCCAACTGGATGCACTCTGCACTGTCTTCCAATGTGGTTCCGGCATTGATAACAGCGCAAACGCCCTTTTGAGGAAGCTTTTCCAGCAATTCCTCCCGGTCTTTTTCAAAAGCCCGGCTATTATAATGTGCATGGGTGTCAAAAATCAAGGCGTCCAAAAGAAATCCTCCTTGCATATAAAAAATCAGACATTACCATTCGGCAATCAAGGGACGGGTTTTATACCACCACTGTTCGTTGTCCTCCACAAACCGGGTGAGCACTTTGTTTCCGTCCTCCGGTGGACGGAAGGAGATAAACTCCAGCACCGGCCGGGTAAAGGCTTCCCGAGTTTGCTCACAGGGATTTTCGAGAAACTCCCGGCAACAATCCAAAACACCTTGGGGTTTGTGCTCCAGCCGTTCCACGGTTTTCATCAGACTTTTGGCGCAGGGGAACAACACTTCCTGGTCTTCCAGCAAAAGCCGAAGAGTAAAAAAGGCAATGTCACTGACAGTGCGGGCTTTCAAAAGAGGGTCGTCCTCAATGAAATTCCAAAAATACCCGGCATTCAGACTCAGGGCTGCATAGAAAGACAGTTGCTTTTCGTCCTTTTCCTGTTTTTGAAAGGTTTGTACCTTCTCTACCAGCGCTGGGATTTCCGGGTCGGTGGTCATTAGACAGCGGCTTTTTAAAAAGGAGTTGCGGGTAGGCTCGCTGCCATGGTCGGCCGCAGCGGCCAGATAGCCCTTAGTCATATATTTAACATCAAAGTATCCGTGCTCGTAATCACAGTAACCGAAGATGACCTGTGCCAACTGGTTTTGCGCTTTCAGTTCCTCATAGCGCTCGTCGGTGACAATAATCATAGCATCTATATCAGAATCGGGGCGTTCTAGCCCCTTTGCAACCGAGCCGCCAAATATAACTGCGATTACGCCAGGCTCCTTGGCAAAATATGCTTTCAGGTTCTCCAAAGCTCGCTCGTGATGAGGATACATAATAATACAACTCCTTTTATAACAAAAGCCGCCGCAGGTTTCCCTGGGCGGCCCGTTTTTTAATGAATGGGAGAACCAGCAGGAATTTCGTCCACAAACAGCACCTTGACACCGTCGGGAGTATCCGCTGCCAAAAGCATTCCCTGACTTTCCACTCCGCAGAGTTTAGCAGGCTTCAGGTTTGCCACCAGCACAATGTGGTGTCCGATAAGGTCTTCCGGCTTGTACCACTGGGCAATACCACTGGCTACCGTGCGTTCGCCGACACCGTCATTCAGTGTCAGCTTGAGCAGTTTTTTAGCACGCTTTACCGGTTCACAGGCTTTCACTTCTGCCACTCTCAGCTCCACCTTGGCGAAGTCCTCAATCCCAATCATAGCAACTCCTTCGGGAGCTTCCTTTTTTTCCTCCTTGGGAGCTTCTGTTTTCGGCTCTTCTTTTTTCTTATCCATGGGATTGGGAATCAGTTTGTTCAGTTCCTCGATTTCCTTGTTCACGTCGATGCGGGGGAACAGGGTCTCGCCCTTATGAATCTCCACACCTTCGGGCAGCACGCCCCACTTACCGGCGCTCTCATAGGAAACGGCGTCGCCGGAAATGCCCAGCTGCTCCTGAATTCGGGGCGTGGTTTGGGGCATAAAGGGAGCCAGCAGGATGGAGACGATGCGCAGGCTCTCGCACAGATTATACATAACAGCCGCCAGACGGGCTTTCTTAGTCTCGTCCTTGCCCAATGCCCAAGGCATCGTTTCGTCAATATATTTGTTGCTGCGGGCAATCAGCTTCCAAATTTCCGCCAGTGCATTGGAGAACTGATATTTGTCAATTGCCGCGTCACAGCGGTCCCGCAGAGTAGAAGCCATCTCAATCAGCTCGTTATCCAGCGGCTCTGCTTCTCTTTCGGCAGGAATCACACCGCCGAAGTATTTCTGCACCATAGCGGTGGTACGGGACAACAGATTGCCCAAATCGTTGGCCAAATCGGAGTTAATGCGGGCAATAAGAGCCTCGTTGGTGAACAGGCCGTCGCTGCCAAAGGGGATTTCCCGGAGCAGGAAATAACGAATCGCGTCCACACCATACCGTTCGCAGAGGATATAGGGGTCCACCACGTTGCCCTTGGACTTGCTCATCTTGGTGCCGTCGCCGAACAGGAGCCAGCCATGGCCATATACCTGCTTGGGCAGAGGCAAATCCAGTGCCATGAGGATGGCGGGCCAGATAATGGTGTGGAACCGGACGATTTCCTTACCCACAAAGTGGACATCAGCCGGCCAATATTTGTTGTAATCAGACAGGTCATCGCTGCCATAGCCCAGAGCGGTGATATAGTTGGGCAGTGCATCCACCCACACATAGACCACATGCTTGGAATCAAAGTCTACCGGAACGCCCCAGGTAAAGCTGGTGCGGGACACGCACAAATCGCCCAGCCCCTGCTTGATGAAGTTAATCATCTCGTTTTTGCGGCTTTCCGGCTGGATGAACTCGGGATGCTCCTCATAGAGCTTTAAAATACGGTCGCCGTATTTGGAAAGACGGAAGAAATAGGCCTCTTCTTCTGCCCACTTTACGTCGCGGCCGCAGTCGGGGCATTTGCCGTCTTTTAACTGGGTCTCGGTCCAGAAAGCTTCACAGTCTGTGCAGTACCAGCCCTCATATTTGCCTTTATAGATTTCTCCCCGGTCATACAACTCCCGAAAAATTTTCTGTACGCCTTTGATGTGATAATCATCAGTGGTGCGGATAAAGCGGTCGTTGCTGATATTTAAAAGTTTCCACAGATTTTGGAAAATAGATACAATGTGGTCCACATACTCCTTGGGAGAAATCCCTTGTGCCTGAGCCTTCTGTTCAATTTTCAGGCCGTGCTCATCGGTGCCGGTAAGGAACATGACATCATACCCCTGCATTCGCTTATAGCGGGCAATCGCATCGCTGGCAACGGTACAATAGCTGTGCCCGATATGGGGATTGCCAGACGGATAATAGATGGGTGTTGTGATGTAAAACGTCTTTTTGTCCATGGATGTTCCCTCCAAGTTGATTTACAGGGCTGGCCTTCCCACAGGCCGAAACCCGAATATACTTTTTTATTATAGCATGTTCAGATAGAATTGCAAACAAAAAAAGAGGAAACCCGCTTGGGAAAGTTATAAAGAATTGCAGAAAGGAAATATTTGTATCATATTGATAAATTTTACTTATAATCGTTATACAAACGCGATAGCAAGAAATCTTCAAACACATATTGACAAATATAATTACATTTTGTATAATCGAATTGTTATAAAAATGGCAAAAATTTTTTGAATTATGGATATTCTGACGGGAGGTGCAAAATTGGTCGTATTTACTGATTCAGAAAAAGAGGAAATGGTGCAAAAACTGGTTTCCAATATGCCTATGCTGCGCAAACGGTTAAACCTTTCTCAGGAGGAGCTGGCATCGATTGCCGGAGTATCCCGTCAGACCATCAATGCAGTGGAAAGCGGGCGGC
>DYBQ01000130.1 GCA_019418545.1 Clostridiales bacterium
GTACAAGGCGACAAGACCATGCTGGAGCAGCTGATTGCAAAGGCAGAGGCTATGATTCCTGAACAGGACAAATATGTACAGGACAACTGGCAGCAGCTGGTAGACGCTCTGGACGCTGCGAAAAAAGTGATGGCAGACGGCGATGCGATGCAAGAAGACGTTGAGCCGGCAGCCGAAGCTTTGCTGAACGCCATTTTGGCCCAGCGTTTCAAGGCAGACAAGTCGATTCTGGAGGATTTGGTAAACAAAGCAGAAGGAATGGATTTGAGCGGCTATACAGCAGAAAGCGCAGCAGTATTTACAGCAGCCTTCCAGAATGCGAAGGCAGTTCTGGCAGACGAAACTCTGAGCGAAGAGGACCAGGCAGTGGTGGACGAGGCTGTGGAAGAACTGGAAGCTGCCATTGAAAACCTGAGCACAAATGATGATGGCGATGCCACAAAGCCCGATGACGGCAAGGACGATGGAAACACCGACAACAGTACCTCTTCCGGCAGTTCGGACAAGGATAACAGTAGTAACAGCAGTGCAGACAAAGCTCCCACAACCGGAGACGATACTCTTGTTTGGGTGTGGGTTGTTGCAGCAATCGCTTCTTTGATGCTGGCCGCACTGGTTATTATCTGGCGCAGACAGGAAGAAGTATAAGGTCATTATCAAACTGAAAACAAATGAATATGAAAGAGGCAGCTTGTATTTACTCAAAGATACAAGCTGCCTCTTCCTCGTTTTATGGATTTTCGGATTGAGAAAATCAAACCTTCCTGACGAATCTATTTCGGTGTAAAAAGATGAAAAGCAAGAGAGAAACCAAGAAAATCTTATTAGAATTCGTGTTTTTTAGAGAGAATTGTTATTTTTTGTTGTTGAAATTGTGCTATTTCTATTCCAAAATAAAGATAGACACCTGTAGGGAAGGGGGAGAGCACTAGGCGAATCTCTATAGGATAACAAGAAAGGAGGCACACAGTAAAGGTTTTTAGGAAGAGTTGTAAAGAAAAAAGGAGGTAATCAAATTGAGAAGCAAGAGAGGAAAAAAGTTAGCAGCTTGGCTGTTAACAGGTGCAATGGTACTTTCCGGCTTGCCGTTTTCCAGTGCAGCATCCGGCAAAGAAGTAGTAGAAGATAACATTGCAATGGACGCATCGGCATCTGCAAGCAGTTATCTGGATAACAATGCCGATACCTATGCCGCCACGAATGCTATTGACGGCGATTTGGGCACAGCGTGGGTTTGTTTCTGCAAACAGGGTGTCAGCTGGGATTCCAGCAGAATTTTGACCCTGTCTTGGGACAGCCTGATTTCCATGGAAGATATTACCCTGTGGGCAACCGATAATTTCCATGATGATAACCTGTATGTAGAATATACCCTCAAAGGGATTAAAGGGGATACCTTGGCGTCTGGCAGAGTAGAAGAAGTGTACGGAGAAGGAGATTCTGTACAGATTCCTCTGGAAGAAACCGTGAGCGGCATCAAGTCGGCAACCTTTGCGATTGGTCCTGTAGTGGACAAGGGCAACGACCGTTTTGGCTTTAAGGAAATCCAGATTACCGGCAGTTATGATGCCAAAACTCCGATTGCTTCCTATCAGGAGATTTCCGTGGCGACAGCCGTAGGCGAAGCGCCTGTGCTTCCTGAGACTGTAACGGCTATGCATGAAGACGGCACCGAGTCTCAGGTAAATGTGACCTGGGAAGAAATCGATGCGGAAAAATATGCCCAGCCCGGCAGCTTTACTGTAACAGGTACAGTTTCTGACGATGTGGAAGTAAATCCAGGAGTTGTTCCCACAGCTACCGTATATGTGAATGCCAAAGAAACCTATAGCTTCCAGGCAGGCGACCTGCTGGTAGAGCTTAACGGCGCAGGTGTTATCACTGGCCTCATTAATCAGAAGGACAACGTGAACTATGCAGTGGGCGAAGACGTCCCCCAGAACCCGCTGATTAAACTGGTGATTGCCCCTAGCGAGGCAGAAGGCGGCGAGCGCAGCGGCAAGGACGGTACGGAAAGCCGCCCGATTTCCATGACCACTAACGAGAATGTGATGACATTCCGTTTTGATAACGGTGTGGAAGTGGACGTAACGATTGAGGAAAAGGATTCCTACACTACCTTGACCGTAACCCGGCTGGAGAAAAACGGCGTGGATGTGGAAATGCTCGTATGGGGTCCCATTTCCACCAACATCGAAGAAAATTTCGGCGAGACCGTGGGCGCTGTCTATAACGACAGTTTTGCCATCGGCTATCGCGGCGTTAATGATAAAACCCAGATGGCAGTTCCTTATGAGTACAGCGGTATTACCGTGGATGGACAGGAACGCCTGAATGTGTGCTATCCCATTGACAAGAGCAAGATGGAAGGCCGTCAGCACGATTTGGCAATGTGTGCAGCTTCTCCCACTACTTGGGGCTCTACGCTGCAGGCCTATACCTATGATGCAACCGTGGAGCGGGTAAGACGCCCGTGGCTGGCCAGCATCAATGGCCCTGGAATTGATTTGCGCGTGCCGGCTCAAGAAGGGGATTTGGCAGTTATCGAAGGCTCCGAAATCGCCCTGTATGGTAAGGATTTCGGCGGTGCAACGGCAAAGGATGCCGTTTTGGAAACCGTTGAAAAAATTGAATTGGGCGAAGGCTTGCCGCATCCTATGGTAGACGGAGAATGGCAGAAGACCTCTGAAAAGGCTTCCCGTCCCTACTTTATCGCTGACGTTAATGCTGGCAGTGTAGAGAAATTGAGCCAGTATGCCAATCAGGCAAACATCGACTATATTTATCAGAATACCCTCTATAACAGCTCCGGCGCAGGCGCCAGCTATGAATTCCCAAATGGCGACCAGGCTATGAAGGAGGACGTAGTGGATAAGGCCGCAAAGTATGGCGTGCGTGTTGGTACACACACACTTTCTGGCTTTATTGACAGCAATGACAAGTATGTTACTGAAAAGGTCAACAAGGGCAATTTTGGCGGACAGCTGCTGGCTCGTTTGACGAAGGATGCCAAGGCTGGCGATACGGAAGTATTCGTAACAGACGACTGGGTGGATTATGGCGATACCAAACAGCTGGGCGACGATTTGTTCTTCTCTGCTGTAACGGCGGAAAAGGTCGCTGACGGATATAAAATTACCCTTCCCACTGCACTGAAAAATGACCATCCGGCAGGAGAAGAAATGATTGGCCTGTACCGCAACGGTTATGGCGGATATGTGGCCGGTCTGGAGCAGATTGATGGCATTGCCAAGCGTTTGGCAGAGTCCTTCAACAATACTGGTATCAGCCAGATTTCGTTTGACGGTGTGGAAGTTGGCATGGGTATTGGTATGGGTATGTACGGTGTAAACCATCTGATGAATGAGTTTTACCGCAATCTTGACCCCGAAATTCAGGCCAATATTATCAACGACTCCAGCGGCGGTTATGCTGGTTCCTGGGATTTCCAGACCAGAGGCAACTGGGGTGAGCCTTGGGGCGCTCCCATGCGCGGCGGCATGATTGATTATCGTTATGACAACCAGGTGTATTTTGAGCGTAACTTTATGCCCAAAATGCTGGGCTGGTTTATGTACAACACCGGCGAGCCTACCATTGATATTGAATGGATGCTTTCCAAGTCCGCAGGCTTTGACGCAGGCTATGCACTGGTTACCAATACCGGAACGCTGGACGCCAACGGCAATACCCCTGAGGTGCTGGAGGCTGTTAAGCAATGGCAGCTGGCCCGAGAAGCGGATGCCTTTACAGAAGACCAGAAAACCCGTATGCTGGATACTTCGTCTGACTGGCATTTGGAAACAGTTGGAGAAAACCGCTGGAACCTCTATCGCATCAATTATCCCATTGACCCGGTAACTGCTGGATATAAAGAAGAAGGAACCACATTTGATTACAGCAGCCCCTTCCATCATCAGGACCTCCACATGGAGCTGAGAGCTGAAAACGGAAGCATTCAGAATCCTGTTGTAACGGTTGGCAATAAGACCGTGACCTTTGAAACCGTGATTCCTCAGAATGGATATTTGGTATACGACAACGGCGAAGCCGCTGTGTATGATGGAAATTGGAATAAACTGGATACCGCTGTAATAGTTGATGATGCCGGTGTTCTGGTCATGAAGGGCAAAAATAAGGTAAAGGTAGAGTTTGAGGCTGACAACAACAGCATCAATGCCAAGGTGCGGATTCTTACCGAAAGTGACCCCGAGCCTGTATTCCCTGGAAACACTGCCGAGGGCCCTGTGGAAGAGCCCGCTGAGAATCCCAATCCTGAAAATCTGGCTTTCCAAAAACCTGTGACTGCCGGTAATATGGAAAATGGAACTCTGCAAAACGATTTGGAAAAAATAGTAGATGGCATTACCGCTTCCGAAGATGCCAATAACGTGGAATTTACTCCTGATAATGGCGTACAGGAAGAAAAGGCATATGTAACAGTGGATTTGGAGCAGAGCTATGATTTGTCCGAAGTCAAGTTCTACAGCTTTACCACTCACGACTATCCCGGTTATTATCGTATTAATCACAACACAGTAGTCATGGTCTCCAACGACCCCAACTTCCAGGACGAGAGTACCAAGATTATCTATAACAACGACACTGATAACTCTATGGGCTTTGGTGTGGGAACCGATGCAGAAGAGCAGAATACGCCTTCGGGCAAGAGCATTGTTTTGGATGAACCCATCAACGCTCGGTATATCCGCTATTATCAGGATGGTGCCGGACAGTGGCCTACGCCTGGCGAAAAGCCCGGTATCCTTTCTCTGGTTGAGCTGGAAGCCTATGAGTATAAGGAAGAAGACAGCACGATTTATGTGCCGGACTGCAAAACCTATGTGGGAATTGAGCCGACTCTGCCCAGTATGGTAGAAACCGAAGAAAATGGCGAGACCGTTTATCTGCCTGTGGAATGGAATGAAATCCCCGAAGGCAGTTGTGACAAGGTGTGCCGGTTTACCGTAGAAGGCGTTGTGGCAGGAACAGACAGAAAGACTGCTATTGACGTGGTAGTAACCGACCAGCCTATTATCAGCCTGAACGGCGATGACGTACAGCAGAAGGATGTTTCTGTAGCTGGCGGCGTATATGGTGTGGAAGGTGGTACAGAGCTGAAATTCAGCTTCTATTATGACAAGACCCTGCTGTTCTTCCCGCAGGATGGCTCTGGTGTAAAGGCACTGCAGGAAGGCGTGAGCATTTCCGACTTTACGCTGAACAATGAGTCTGCTGTATTCAGCTTTACGGTAACGGTTAACGGAGAGAATGTGGATTACAGCCGCTTGTTTGCTCTGGACTTCACGGTACGTGAGGATGTAGAAGTCGGCAGCGGAAAAATGGCATCCGTCGAAGGCCGCTCCGCAGAAGTGACGACAGACGGAGAGACGATTTCCGTACAGCCTGCCAAGTTCAATGTATTCCTGACAGAAGAAGAAACTCCTGAGGAGCCAGCAGATAAGACCCTGCTGCAAAAGACCTATGACTATGCATTGACCCTGAGCACCGAAGGCGTAACAGACAGTGCAAAGGCATATTTTGAAAAGGTACTGGCCG
>DYBQ01000131.1 GCA_019418545.1 Clostridiales bacterium
GGCATATGGGGCGGCGAAAGGCAGCTTTGACGAGTATTTTGAAAAATATATGTTTGCATGCTTTGAAGATTGGCCCAATATGCTGCTCTCCCACAAAGGGGACATGACAACCAGTGAAAAAAGGGAGTACTCCATCCATGCAATCCTTTTGTTCGATGCCATGCTGGAAATGTATCGGCTGTTTTTTGAAATTTGGAAGGAGCCCCAGCTGGAAATGTTTGTGAGAAATAAGCTTTTGTGTACCTATAAATATTTAAAGAAGAATAAAATCTATTTCCCAAAAGACATCCAGAAAAAAGCGTATGAACTGTTCAGGACTGCAAAGTAAAGCCCTTTGAGGGTTTTATACGGCAGCAAAGGGGGCAAAAACCTATTTTGCCCTTTGAAGGTGGTAAGCACCCTGTCCGATTTCATATAGTGGTAGCATCAAAGAAAACCACTTGTGAAAGAAGGAATGGCCATGTTTTCGATGTTATTGGAGCTGCTGTCCAACCTGTTTTTTTCAATTCTGCATGTAACCGGGGCAGGCTCCTTTCCCAAACCGCTCACAGCCAAAGAGGAAGCCGACTGCTTGCTTCGCATGAAAAATGGGGATATGCAGGCGCGCAGTTTATTGATTGAAAGGAATCTTCGTCTGGTTGCCCACATTATCAAAAAATACTATGCAGGGAACAATGACCAGGACGATTTGATTTCCATTGGCACCATCGGGCTGATTAAAGCAGTGGATACCTTTGATGCAGACAAAAACATCCGCCTGTCCAGCTATGCTTCCCGGTGTATAGAAAATGAAATCCTCATGTTTTTCCGCACCGGAAAGAAAAATGCTCAGGACATTTCCATGAATGAGCCCATTGAAACGGACAAAGACGGGAACCCGCTGACGCTTATGGACACAATGGCGTCGGAAGATAACATTGCCGAGGTTTTGGATGGGAAAATGAAAGCCGAGCAGCTGCGTCAATATGTAACAGAGGTTTTGATGCCCAGGGAACGGCTGGTAGTGGTTTTGCGCTATGGATTAACAGGAGGCCGCCCGCTGCCCCAAAGGGAGGTGGCAGGGAAGCTGGGAATCAGCCGCAGCTATGTATCCGAGCGCGGCTATTGTAAACGAAGCCCGGAAAGCCTTGAAAATACAGGCTTTCCGGGCTTTGTGCGTGGCGTATTGATTTGGAAAACATCATTATAAAAGCGAAATTTTTATAATATAACAATTTATGCGAACTCTCCCTCTATCATCCCATTGAGATACCTGCCGGGGTTTGCAATAAACTCATCCCAAGTGGACAGTGGGCGGAACTCTCCATGCTCAATATCCAGATACCACAGCTTCTTATCTTTGGGATTCCATAGCAGCATGTGGTCGCTGTAATTGTCCATCTGCACCATTAGGGAGAGCAGCTTCCTTCGCTTCCACTTCATCTCCTGCACATCCATATAGGAATATAGCTCTGCCCATTTTACCAATTCATAATCCGGGAACTCCAACCGCAAGGGGCCAGTTTTCAGATACTCCACCATGGAGGCAGGCAGCTTGTAGTTTTTTAGTTGCCGGTCTTTTTCCTGCTCGTTGTGCCAGTCCTCCGGCTCCAACGCTTTCAGATAGCTGGCCATCTCCTGATTTTTGTTTTGCACTGCCACAGTATAAGGCCGGTCGCCATATTTGTCCGGGATGGTGATATCCGCCCCGTGCGCAATGAGCCAACGCACCATGGGGAAATGATTGTGCCGGGCGGCCTCGGTGACTGGGGTGGAGGCATAGGGATAGACCATGTCCGGCTTGTGATAGTTGATGTCCGCACCATGCTGAAGAAGATACTCGGCCAGCATTTGGTTTCCACAGCTTGCGATGCTGCGCAGCGGCTCGCCGCCAAACTTTTTCAGATTTATGTCCAGCTTGTCCAAAAGAGACAGGATATCGGCACTTTCATATTCTTCAAGATTCAGAAACAGCCGGGAAATAGTTTCCTGCGTTTCCTCCATGGGTACGCCCATTTCAATCAGGAAGGCAAACATAGACAGCTCCTTTGTCCACAAAGCGCTGATGAGCAGGTCGCCTGATTTGTGAGTCAGGTTTGCTCCATGCTCTATTAACAGGCGCACCATGTCTTTCCGGTTTTCCAACACTGCCAGCTCCAGAGGCGTGCTCTCCATGTTTTCCTCATATTCTCGATTTAGCTTTGGTATTTTCTCCATTACATGGGGAGCCATTTCACTATCTGGAAGGATTGCCTTTACTGTTTCCTCGCCTTCCTCTTTTGCAAACACCATTTTTACGGTATAATGCTGCATTTCATTGGGAGAATAGCCGCTGTCCAGCAGGCTGCGGAGTTCCTCCATTTTTCCGCTTTTAATGGCCTCTATCAAAGGGGGCATGTGTAGATAAGTTTCTCTCATAGATGTTTCCCTCTAAATTTTTATAAATTCACGGTGATAGCAGAAATTTTGTCAGCCCTTTGTGGCTTCCCTGCTCAAAAGCCAGCGAATTCCGGCAACGGTACGCTCCACAGCATTGTGATAGTGATTTCCTGGGTTTAACTGAAATATGGTGTCAATCCTCTGGCTCTGATAAAATCCCGCCATCTCTTCCGTGTTTTGCCGAACAGTTTTTAAAACTGGGCTGCGGGTTTTGCTCTCCTTGTCCCCCAAAGAAAAATATATACAGTCCGGCCGGCGCTTGGGTTCATGGGAAAAGACATACTCTTTCATTCCCGGAAACCAGAGGGAGCCGGATACGCTGGCCACTCGGGAAAATATGTCGGTTTGATAAATGGAATAAACGGCGAACAGCCCTGCCAGAGAGTATCCGGCAATTCCTCTCCATTGGGGTTTTATTTCCATTTTTTCCTCTGCCTCTGGCACAATTTCTCCTGTCAAAAGCCGTATATAGTCATCGGCTCCCCCTGTGCAAGGCGGAGCATTTTTGAAAGCAGACGGGCTGTCCCAAGGCGCCATATCGTGGTTCCAATTCAAATCGCTGACGGCAGCCAGTGTAAACGGCGGGCATCCGGTATCCTGTGCTGTTTGAAAAACCTGCTGTCCTTCGCTGGAAAAGGTGTTGAGATAAATGACAGGGGCTTCTGGCTTGCCGCTTAAAAAAACGGATATGGTTTTGTTATGTGTGGTAAAGGTGTACATTTGATTCACCTTCTTTCAATATCAGTTTTATTGTACTATAAGGAAAAGGCTTTCGCAATATAAACAGACTAGACTGCAGCTCCTTCTAAGCAGAGGAGAAAACATTCTTTTGGGTATGTATCTTGAGTTTTTGTTTTTTTATTTTTGGTGATATAATGATGCCCCCACCTGCGAAAAAAGAGCGGATGCAGGCTTTTATATGCAGTAGTGTTTGTTTTCATGATAATGGAGGTGTCAGTATGAAAATTGTGAGTATCGCAGGCCGTGAGTTGACAAAAGGTGAAGTTGAAAGCATGAAGAGGTTCCGCAGTTATACGGATGGCATAAGCTTTGCCTGTTTGCGCGAAGGGGTTATGGTAATGATTGCTGATGAGCCCAGTACAGATTTGGACAGCTTGAAAGAAGAAGCCCAGGAGCGCATGGAGGAAGCTTTGTCGGAAAATCCCGACATGACCACATGGGAAATGGACGACGGTTATCTGCTGGTTGGTCTTCCTTCCGGGATTTTTGCGGTAAGCCTCGAACCTCAAAAAGGCGATTTCGGCAGGTATTTGGCTCTGCGCGAAGAGTGTTTGGACGCATGTGAGAATGGAGAAATTCTTGCGATTGCATATGAGGAGGAATAAACATGGCGGTAAGACCGGTTTTTGTCCCTGTTTCCAAAGCTCCCTATGTCACCAGATTTATGGGAGAATTTACATGGAATGGAGGGTTTGCAGTTTCACAAAAGCAAAAGAATATTGCAGCCCTTCACGAGGCCTTCCACAAGCGTTTTCCCGATGACAAGGTGCTCGAAATCTCTTCCAAGTCCATGCAGGAGCTGGGAATCCAGTTAAGCGCCTTCCATCTGCAAAAAGAAGTCCCGTCCCTGGGGAAAAAAGTACCGGTGGAGTGTGTGTTCCAGGGAGGAAAGGTTTTTTCTCATGGAGGCCCTTTCACCGATTTATACACGGCTTCCCCCAGGGACGCCAAGCGGGATGAGCGGCTGAAATCCAGTGGGGTGCTTCGCAGCTTCTTTTTTGAGGGGAACACCATGCCGCTGATGCCCAGGACGATATTTTATAATTGGCTGTATATCAATGCCCTTTTGGAAAACCCGCAATATACAGAGGAGCTGATGCAGTTTAACGGGTTTACGGATATCGAATTTAACCCGGAAAAAAGCATCAATTGCCAGGCCGAAGCTGCTGCCTTGTTTGTGTCGTTGGGACGCCTTGGGCTTTTGGAGTCTTGTAAAAGCTTTGATTCCTTTTTGGATTTGTTTTCCAAATGAAAAATAATTTTGCCCATTCCGGGAGATAATCGCTGAAATAGAGTAAAACAAGAGCTGGCTGATAAATAATCAGTCAGCTCTTGTTTTTACAGCCAGCCCTTTATGACAAGCGAAATTCCTCAAAATCGTCAAGCCGGAGCAGCACAGCTTCCTGTCCAAAGCCGGCCCCCACGTCAATGTCTATCCATGTCCTTGTTTTGATAATTTTACCCGTATACTCTTTTCCAAACGACATGGTGGGTGTATGACCGAAAACCGTGATAATATCATCAAAATATTCATCTTCCAAACTCGGCCATGCCCACAAAAAGCTGTCGGCAGGATATTGTGACAGCTTTTTGGTTTTATCAAAACCATCAATTCCCGAATGGACAAGCAGGAAATCATGTTCCCCTGCTGTAACAGCCTCATATAGCGGCGCTTCGCGCAGATATGTCAAAATGCCGGCAACCCTATGGGGGGATTCCTTACAAAGCGCCCGCAGCGCTCTTAAAGTGACATCGCCGCCATTGCACAGATAGGTGTTTAATATGGCAAGCTTTTCAGCGGTGATGGTTTCAATGCTCTCCTCGGTAATCTCATCAAACACAAAATCGCAGGATAGCAGCATGGCCTCATGGTTGCCAAGAACCAGCTGGACATTCGGCTGCTCTAAAAGCCAGCACAGCATGGCAGTGCCGCCGTCGCCGTTCCGGTCGATAACATCGCCGAGTATGTAGAGAAAGTCGTTGTCCGAAAATCCAGCTTTTTGAAGCAGTTTTTGCAGCTGCTCCACCGGATACCCGTGTAAATCTGAAATGACATAAATCATAATCCAAATCTTCCCACCTTTATAAAGTATCAATCCTGCCTGAAAAGCTGTATATACCACAGGGGTTATGCTCTACAGAAAGGGTAAATGATTCACAGCGATAATCCTGCGGGTTCCACCTAACG
>DYBQ01000132.1 GCA_019418545.1 Clostridiales bacterium
CAATACACCGCTTCTGCCGGATTTGAAGACAGCCAGCTGGGTTTTATCTGGAAGCTGGATAATCCCACACTGGCGGACATCAATGCCGACGGCCAGCTGACCAAGAAAGAGGCCGGAATCGTGACTGTCACCGCTGTTCTGACTATTGACCAGCAGGAAACCGAGCTTTCCGTCAGCAAAAAGGTTGAATTGATTGAAACCGAAGTGGTTTCCGTGGATATCGACTGGGGAGCTCTGGATTACAACTATGAACTGGGAGATTGGAACCCGGACAACCACACTTATGAAAACGGCGGATGGGAAGCAACCACTGAAAATGGCGATTGCATTACCGTAACCAACACCGGAAACACCGAAGTAAACGTCCATTTCGACTATCAGTCTGTTTCCGGACTGAAAGAAGTAACCGGTACTTTTAGTGACAACGATGTCTCTCTGCCTGCCTCGACAAAAACAGATAATTCCAGCAAAACCATTCTCTTCACTCCATACGGACGTCCCGAAGAAGTTTTTACCAATCAGAAAATGGGACAGATTACTGTTACTATAGGAGGCAAACAATAAATGGAAACAAATTATAAAACAAAATCTTCCAAAGGAAAAATCATCATTGTGATTCTGCTGCTTCTAATTACCATTTCCGCTGTGGGCGTGACCATTTTTACCCTGACCCAGAATAACGCTGAACCAGCTATTGCGCCGGATTATGCCCCCCAGCAGGTAGACAGCAATGCCGATAAGATGGAAGAAACCGATGAAAGCAAGCTGGAAGCCGAAGAGGGCGGCGGCGCTGTAGGACTGACCTACTCCACAGCCGTATCCATCGACATCAGCGACGGAACCGCCGCCATCCTTTTCCAGAACCCACAGCGCTCTACTCAGGACATGGTATTGCAGCTGGTGGTGGGAGAAGGAGACGAGGAAACGGTTTTGGGAGAATCTGACCTGATTCCGGTAGGCTACTCTCTTTCTACCATGAACGTGACAGAGGCTTCCCGTCTTTCTTCCGGCGGCTATGAAGGGAAATTCCGGGTTTTGTATTACAACACCGAAACCGGAGAAAAAGCGGTTGTCAATACGGAGATTCCCATAGAAATCACCGCCGTCGCTTGACAGAAATCACAGAGCAATCTGTGTTTCTATACATATATTGCAAAGCCAACAATCCTTGATTCAACTACAGGAGGAAAAGAAAATGAAAAACAGTAAGAAAATCGCATCTGTTCTCATGGCCACCGCTCTGCTGGCTGCTGCCGGCATCTCCGCTTCTGCTGAAACTATTACCGAACTGAACGGTACCAGCACAACCGATGTTACTGGTACCTATAGCGATACCAGCACGAAGCCTTATGTTTACAGCGTGGATGTACAGTGGGGCGCTATGAAGTTTGATTTCAGCAAATCTGGAGAAATGACCTGGAATCCCGAGAGTCATTCCTACACCGACAACACTAGCAAAACCTGGACCCCCTCCGGCAACACCATTACCGTTGTCAACCACTCCAACGCTCATGTCCAGGCTGTTTTCAGCTTTGATGCCGAAGAAACACTGGGAGATGGAGTTACCGCCACATTCGATAAAAACGATTTTACACTGCATGATGGTGATGGTGTTTCTTATGATGAAGCCTATAAAAACTCTTCCACTCTTACACTGAGCGGTGAACCGAAGGCCTTTGACAACGACAGCAAGATTGGTTCTGTTACCGTTACCATTAAAGAGTGGAAATAATGTGTTTATCTGATGGAGGAACACACCATGAAGAAAATTGTATCTATTCTCATGGCTGGCGCATTGCTGGCTGCTGCTGGTATCTCCGCTTCCGCTGAAACAGTTTCTACTGTGCCCGGTTCTGCTTCCGCAGAAATTACCGGCAATTATGTGGACCTCTCCACCTGCCCCACTGTCTACAGTGTGGATATTGAGTGGAAATCACTGGAATTCACCTATACCAAGACCGGCACCATGGATTGGCAGCCCGACAGCCATACCTATGTGGACAACACCCAGGGCAAATGGAGCAGCTCTCCCAAGACCTTTACGGTGGTCAATCACTCCAATGCCGGCGTAGGCGTAGCGTTTGATTTCACACCGGCAGCAGGTTTCGAAACCGTCTCTGCTTCTTACGAAAACAACAATACCGGTCTGAGCAACTCTTTCAATCTCCGTCCTGCCATTGAAGGCTCTTCTCAGGGCGGTGCTGAACGGACAGACTGCGATTTGTACCTACAGGGAATTCCCGAGCACTTTGAAAACGGCGCCACCATCGGCACCGTAACCGTTACCCTTTCCGGCAACGAATAATGCCGGATTCTCATAAACCATAGGAGGAATTTATTTATGATGATTAAAAAACTGACTGCCGCTCTGCTGGCCGGCGCAATCCTGACTGCTTCCGCTGTTTCCGCTTCTGCTGTTTCCATCAACCAGAATAAAGTCCCCAGCGTCAACAGCACGCCGGTAAAGGGCACTTATGTAGCCAACGTCTCCGCAGAAACCGTGTACAGCGTGGACATCAACTGGGGCAGCATGGAATTCACCTGCACCGTTGACAACGAGGGTACTTGGAATCCCGAGACCCACACCTATGATAACGCTACTCCCGGCGTATGGTCCTGCGAAGAGGGCGCCAACGTCGTCACCGTTACTAATCACTCCAACGCACAGGTCGGCGTTTCGGTTTACTTCAAAGAAGAGGTTCGCCCCTTTGACGGAATTACCGGTACCTTCACCAATTCCGAATACACACTGAAGAGCGGCGAAGGAACAACCTATGAAAAGGCCGACAAAAAATCTTCCGTGCTGACCCTGGAAGGCACTATTTCCAAGGATCATGACAACGATATTTTCGGCAGCGCCAATGTGATTCTGTCTGCTGTAAAGTGAGCCCCATGAAACGATTTGCTGTATTGGCAGTTTCCACTGCTTTTCTGATTTCCAGCATGGCTGTTTCCGCACAGACACTGGATACGGTTCCCAACAGCGTATCCGTGCCGGTACAGGCAAACTATCAGTGCCTGCATCCCAGCGAAACGGTATACAGCGTAGATGTACAGTGGGAAGAAATGAAATTCACCTATACTCACACGGGAAACAAAACCTGGAACCCCGAAACCCATCAGTACAATCTGGGGATGGAAGGATTCTGGAGCACAGAGGGCAGCGGCTTTACCGTCACCAACCATTCCAATGCCAATGTCAACGTAGATTTTGATTTCACATCCCAAATTGACACGATTTCCGGCAGCTTTTCCCATCCTGCGCTGTCCCTTCCCACTGCGGAAAACCGGTCGGTACAGGACCCCGCGCTGACTGGCGTTTCGGCCCTGACTTTATCGGGCTTCTATCTGGGAACGGAATCTTTCTCAGAAATTGGCAGCGTCACTGTAACCATTCAATAACCATCGAGAGCGGAGGAAACTCCGCCCTCTTTCCAAAGGGCAGAAGGGATTTCTTCTGTCTTTTGGAAAGAGTTGGGACCCCCGAAACACATGGGGAATCTGTCCCGAAACAGGGAGCATTGTCATGAAAAAAGAAAAAATCATTCTCATCTGTGCCGCAGCTGTTTGCATTCTTTCGTTGATTGTTATGTCTGCCGTATTGCTTACCCATTCTCATCAGGAAACTTCTTTTACACCACCGGATTTTGAGTCCTCTGCCGTTTCCGGCTCTCTGGAGCTTCCGGAAGGCGTTACCTGCACTCCTGTTCAGGTCTCCGATGGATATGAATTCTCCATCTGTGGGCAGCCAGTGCTGGAAGAAAACCGGCTGATGGTCTATTTCACTTCCCAGGAAGATAACACTGTCTGGCTTCGTCTGAGAATCTGCGCCAGCGATGGAACTATATTGGGAGAATCCGGCGTTCTGCGTCCGGGAGAGTCCCTGCTGTCTGTTTCGCTGAATCAGGAGTGCAGTATCGGTCAGGAAATTACCATCAAAGTGATGGGCTATACGCCGGATACCTGGCACAGTGCCGGTGTCGCTGAACTCAATACTAAGTTACAGGAAAAGGAGAATACCCCATGAAAAAAATTACCGCTCTGCTGACTGCTGTGCTGCTCACAGTCTGTTGTGGGCTCTTTACTTCTGCCCGGCAAACCCCTACACCGCTGGAAATCCAGGTACAGGCAAACAGCAGCTGTACATTGTCTGAAAATCTCTATCTTGCTCCTATACAAAACGGTTCCGCAGAAATCCAAACCCGGGAAGGCACTGCGATTTCCGGCGGCCATTTGACAGAACAGGAGGGACTGTATCTGTGTGTAATCCATATCGTACCGGAAGAAACCGATGCTCGGGGGTGGCTGGAGCAGCTTTTTACTGGAAAAGGTACAGTTGAAGACGCCTATGAAATTTTTCTGTCTGATGAGAACGGAAACCGTATACAGCCGGACGAGCATACACTGCTCTCTTTCTCCGGAACTTCCTTGAAAAACGCGGAACTGTGGGAAGCTGCCGAAGACGAAACCATTCAGAAACTGGATTTCCAGCTAAATGACGACCAGTTAATCATTTACGGGCAGCCTAGTGGATGTTTGGCATGGATTGTCCCCGGTGATTCTGCGCCGGAAACCGGTGAATCCGGATTTCTGACCACTCTGTGCATTGTGATTGTCATCGGTAGTGCAGCCGCTGCAGCCGTACTGGGGATTCTCAGTCGAAAAAATGTACACTGATAGACTTGTACTTTAAAATTCGACATAAAAAGCTGAGCTTTTTGACCACTGTTTGTTAAAGAGCTCAGCCTTTTATTATAGGGAAACACTTTAAGCCAGAAGAAAAGTGAAGTTACCGACTGGATAAGAAAAATGCCCCGAACACGACCTGCACATCGAGGCACTCGACTGGGAAGAGTTTATAAATTTTTTAGACGCGAGAACTGAGGTAAATAAAAAACTGAGCCTGGAACGCGACTTGCGTCCAGACTCAGTCTGGGAAGTATTGATAATTTAGATACCCGCATAAACGCGAGGACAAAACCATAAAAAGAAGAGTGCCCCAAACGCAACTTGCGCGTCGAGGCACTCGACTGGGAAGTATTGACAAATTAGATGCCCGAATGGACGCGAGGACAAAGCCACAAAAAAGAGAATGCCCCGAACGCGACTTGCGCGTCGAGGCACTCGACCTGGCTGGGCTGGCTGGATTTGAACCAGCGGAATGACGGAGTCAAAGTCCGTTGCCTTACCCCTTGGCGACAGCCCAATATACAATACGGAGCAATGAAACACATTGCTCCGTATTTCTCTGTGGGGTGGATAGTCGGATTCGAACCGACGGTCTCCAGTGCCACAAACTGGCGCTTTAACCAACTAAGCTATACCCACCAT
>DYBQ01000133.1 GCA_019418545.1 Clostridiales bacterium
GCCATTGCCGAAAGACCCATTACGGTGGCCATGGAAAGAGCAACAGCAGCAGAAATCATCTTCTTGCAAAACTTTTTCATTTTTGTACACTCCTTGTCAGATTTGACGTTTGTTTTCATTCGGGGTTTCTCGTCCCGAGCACGTTTATGATTATATAATATTTTCTCAAATAGTCAATGGAACATGTTGGCAACAATTTTATATTTTTTAAAAATCATTTCATGTATTAAATTTTTTAATAAATCCCCACTCAATTCATAATAAAAACTCGCCATACTTCACAGCAAATTGCCCTTTTTTTCCAGAATCCACCATATCACCCTTTTCCTATTTATATGGACAAAACTATCCATTTGGCCCTCCCATAAACACCATTACCGTAAAGGCGGCGGCAGCCATGGACACAAGGTCCCCTGTGAGAGCAGCCGGAATTGTCCAGCGGGTTTTTTTAATTCCCACCGCCCCATAATACACCGCCACCGCATAAAAAGTCGTTTCGGTGCTGCCCATCAGGACGGAGATTACGCGCCCCGAAAAGCTGTCTGGGGAAACGCTTTGAAACAGGGAAGCCGCCAGCGCCGTGCTCCCGCTGCCGGAAAACGGGCGCAAAAGCGCCAGCGGCACCGCCTCTGCCGGGAACCCGCACCACTCTGCCAGCGGCCGCACCAGCGAGGAAACCAAATCCAGCGCGCCGGATGCCTGGAGCATGGTTACCCCCATCATCAGCCCCACCAGCGTGGGCAAAATGGCAATGCTGGAGCGCAGCCCTTCCTTTGCCCCCTGTAAAAACGATTCAAAAACCGGCACCTGGCGGATGATGCCAAACAGCACAATCACCGCCACTGCGCCCGGCAGAATCCATCCTCCCAGCTTATCCACCGCTTCTCCCCCTTTCCAATATCCGGCACATACACAGCGCCGCCGTGAGGGCAAGAATCGATGTGGCCCATACAGCCGGAGTGATATCAAACGGGGATACGCTTCCATACTGCGCCCGGAGCGTAGCGATATAGGTGGGAATCAGCTGGATGGACGCCGTGTTGAGCACCACAAACCGGACCATGGCCCGGCTGGGCTGCTGCTCGTGGGAGCATTCCCGAAAAAGTGCTTTCATGGCGGCAATCCCCAAGGGAGTGGCCGCGTTTCCCAGCCCCAGCAGGTTTGCCGTTATGTTCAGGCTGATGGCCTGCATGGCTTCTCCCCCTCGCCGGCACCCCGGAAACAGCTTCCCAATAACCGGCGACATCACCCGGGCCAGCAGCGCCGTAATCCCGCCGGCCTGTGCAATTTGCAAAAGGCCCGTCCAGGCACACATCATCCCCGCCATAGAAAGGGTCAGCTCCACCGCTTTCCCCGAGCCTTCCAGCACTGCCCGGGACAGCTCTTCCATCCGCCCCGTTATTGCCGCGCAAAAAAAGCTGACGAGAATCATCCCGGCCCATATTTTGTTCAGCATACCCCCACCCTCTTTCCTTTCCTATCCATATGCTCCCTTTTCATCCGTCATTCTTTTGACTGACAGAAAATGTCAATACCTTTTGTCTAAAATATGTACAGTTCCTTAACTTTTGAAAGGCCTTCCTTGTTCTATTGACATAATTGGCAAAAAAAGGTATCCTGAATACAAATTCGACAAACTTCTTCTGTTACCTGGAGAATCAGAAAAGGGGAATGAACTATGAAAGCAACCGGAATTGTACGCTCTATTGACAATATGGGCCGGCTGGTTCTGCCAATTGAACTTCGTAAAATGATGAAGCTGGGAGAAAAGGACGCTGTAGAAATTTTTACGGAAGGAAACACCATTGTCCTGCGGAAATATGCCCCAAGCTGCACATTTTGCCAGAATACCGAGAATCTTACTTCTTTTAAAGGGCAAAATGTGTGTGCAAAGTGCATTGCCAAACTGGCAATCCTGGCTGATGGAGAAGATGATTAAATATCTCCGAAAAAATCGCGGTTTGTTTTTGGAAAGGTTGTGTGTGTTATGAATTCCGAACTTCGTTTTGGCCATCATATAGATGCTTATCGGGAAGAAATGCTCCGGGATTTGGGAGCTCTTGTTGCCATCCCTTCTGTTTGCGGAAAGCCCGAGGGGGAATTCCCCTATGGGAAGCCCAGCGCACAGGCACTGGATTTTGTGCTGGCACTGGCAGAGCGGATGGGATTTTCCACCTATAATGCCGGTTATTATGCTGGCCATGCGGAATATGGCGAGGGAGACGAGCTGGCGGCAGTGGTTGCCCATGTGGACGTAGTGCCTGTGGGGGACGGCTGGGACAGCGACCCCTTTGTCATGACCCAAAAAGGGGACCTTCTCTTTGGACGGGGCACCGCCGACGACAAAGGCGGCGCCATTGCAGCATTGTATGGGTTAAAAGCCTTGAAGGATGCCGGCATATTGGGAAAACGCCGCTTGCGGGTGATTTTGGGCGCAGGCGAAGAAGTGGGCATGGAGGATTTGCCCCATTATTTTGCAGAGCAGCCGCTGCCGGATATGGCTTTTACGCCTGATTCCGACTATGGCATCTGCAACCGGGAAAAAGGAATCCTGCGGGTCACCCTGCGGGGAGAGCCTTCCCCGCTGATGGACAGCTTTGAGGGCGGAAGCGTTGTGAACGCCGTACCCGACAAAGCCCATGGAATCCTGCACTGCTCCCTGGAAGAAGCCCGGGCTCTGTCAGAATCCCAGCTGCCCGGAAAGTTTACTTTTGAGGTTTCGGAAAAGGGCTTGGAGCTTTTTTCAAAGGGCACGGCTGTCCACGCCATGCAGCCTCACAAGGGATTTAATGCTATCAGCCACGCTGCCGCCCTGCTGGCTTCTGTTTTTCCAAAGGAAGAGCTTGGGAATCTGCTGGGCTTTATCAGCGATTTTGTTGCCTGCGAAACTGACGGCGCTTCGCTGGGCATCAGCTGTCAGGACGAGCCTTCGGGCGCGCTGACCTGCAACCTGGGGCTCATCCATCTGGACAAAAACGGCGCAAGCTCAAGCTTTGACATCCGCTATCCGGTTACGGCTGACGGCGAAGCTATCATCCGCACTTTCCGGGAAAAAGCAGAAGCGGCCGGTCTGGTGTTCCTAGTTGACGAGCACATCCCCCCGCTATATCTGCCAGAGGACAGCGAGCTGATTCGCCTTTTGCAGAGCTCTTATTCTGCCGTTACCGGCAAGCCCTGCGAGCTTTATGCAACCGGCGGTGGCACCTATGCCCGGGCAATCCCCCAAAAGTGCGTAGCCTTTGGCCCCATTTTCCCGGATGAGCCGGACAGAGGCCTGCACAATGCCAACGAGCACATTGATAGTAACCGTTATATGGAGCACGCCCGGATTTGCCTGGAAGCCATGTATCGGATGATGACAGGGGAATAAAAGGGCTTTGACTATGGAGCCTTTGTGGCTGGAAATTGTACGGGAAAAAGCAAAACGGAAAAACAAGGTGCTGTTTACCAGAGACAGCCCCTGCTTGCAGGAATTGCTGCGGTTAATTCGGAGGCAATCCCACGCCTGTGTGGTGTTTTGGGCTTTTGCATGTATGGAAAAGCCCCTTGGCTGGCTGGAAGAGCTTCTTCCGGGAGAAACCCGCCCCCGCGATGCCCTGCTTTGCAGCCGGGAATGGGCTGCCGGGCAGATAAAAATGCCGGTGGCCCGAAGAGCCATTTTAGAGGCTCACCAGGCGGCAAAGGATACCCAAAACCCTGTTGCCGCAGCATTATGCCATAGTATTGGGCAGGGATGCGCGACAGTACATGTGGAAACCCATGCCATTGGGCTTCCTATGTATGAGCTGACGGCGCTGGTGCTGGCTTTTGGCCTGGATAATTGCCAAAAGGCTGTGGAAGCACGGATTTTGGAATATGAGCAGACATTACGGGCCCTCTCAGAAAAAAAGCTGCCAGAACCCCTTGCGCCCTTTTTGCTGACAGACCGCCCTAACCGTGAACAGCTTTTATATGAAAAAAGCCCCTATGGCTGGGGGCTGTAGGAATATCTTTCCCTCCCGCCTCATACCTTTGAGGCGGGATTTCTTTTGAAAGGAAGTACTGGTGTTGAATCGTTCTGTTTCATTTTTTATCAGTTCCCACAGCTCACGTGGATTTGTTTCCTTTTTCCATTCCTGTTTTGACTCGCTGGACAAAAAATGGATTTTGTCCGGCTGGCCCCGAAAAGACGCAGAAAAGGCATTGCAGGAAATACTCACCATGGCACAGGCACGGATGGAACCCGTGTGGAAGCTTCTGTTTTCGCTGGACGGCAGTTTGGAGGGGCTGATATTGCCTGACCGTTCGGCAGGCGTTCTCATTGCCCGTCCATGGGACAACGCTTTGGTGTGGAGCGGGAGTGCCTTAGAGGAGTCTTACCGTCCGGTACAGCAGGCGCTGGACGAAGCACACGCACATTTTGCCGCCGCCCTCCCCATCCACGACCAGTGGGAAGGCATCTACCGGCAGCACATCCATTTTGATGCTTTGGACGCTTTGACAAAAGAGACGATTTCCCAGCTGTTTTCTGGCCAATCGGGCAGGGAGTCCGGACAAAACCAGCTCCGGTTTTTGGGGGCTGCCACAAAAGACGGCAGCGTTGACTGTATCCCGGAAATCACAGCCGGGCTGCAGCGAAGGATTTTTATCAAAGGCCGCCCAGGCACAGGAAAATCGACCTTTTTGAAAAAGGTACGGGCAGCTGCCAACCAGGCCGGTTGGGACACCGAGGAATATCGGTGTGCATTTGACCCAAACAGTGCAGACATGGTGGTAATTCCCGGTTTAGGCCTGTGTTTGTTTGACAGCACGGCTCCCCATGAGCATTTCCCCAGCCTGCCGGGGGACGAAATTTTAGATTTTTTCAAGGCTGCGGTAGAGCCGGACACCGACTCCCTGTGTGAAACGGAGCTGGCTCAGGTACAGCAGGCCTATCGGGCTGAAATCCGCCTTGCCACCGGTGCGTTAAAAGCCGCCGCCGGGCATTTGGACGCTTTGGAGGAAATGCGAAAGGCCGTGGACAAAAAGGCGGCCGAAGAGCAATGTAAAAAGCTGGCAGAAGAATTATTCAAGGAATCCCGCTAATCTGCTGCCAAACTTTTCAAAATACAGCTGGATAACGGAGCAGGAGGAAGCCTCAAACAAGCAAGCTTCCTCCTGTTTTTGTTAATCATCAATAGAATCTGCGTATATTTTTAGGATGTTTTTTTGAATATGTTGATTTTTTTAAAAAAACTTGCATTTTTCGGAGAGTGTGGTATAATAGATAGGCACCTAACCGGTGAAACAAATATCGCGGAGTGGAGCAGTCCGGTAGCTCGTCGGGCTCATAACCCGAAGGTCGT
>DYBQ01000134.1 GCA_019418545.1 Clostridiales bacterium
GCAACCGAGCGGCCAAAAAGGATGGCATTATTGCAAAATTGCAAGCGTTCTTTGATAAATATTTTGGGCTAATATAATGCAAAAAAAATATAGTGACATTCTGTGCGAATCGAGGCATAATATATATGTAACCTCGAAGAGTATATAAAAACTTACGCGATTACATTAAAAATTGAATATGGGCCAATAAAGAGCCTGTACAAAATTTATTGCATCCCTATTGCGGAATTGCAGTTTATGTTTGTGCAGGCTCTTTTTTTGTACATTGAAAAAAGAATAATACGCATCATCGGCAGCTCTGTGATGGATGATAACTGCAAAATGGTTGCAAAGGTCAAAGCAATAACTTTATGAGCAGTGCCAACTTTTTGGGAAGGTGTCGACCTGCCTGTAGCTTATTTCCAGAACGTAAAAATGCAGCTTACCGTTACGTTGCTGACGTTCTGAACGAAACGTCCCGCCCAAGATTTAGCACACAGCCAATAGGGAACATGACAGCCTGCTTTTTGGGCTGCAAGCAAAATGGCGCTAAAAATGCAGAGGGTAAAGGCAACACACAACTTTCAAAATAAGAGGGAAGTGCCTGCCCTACATGAAAGCTGTGTTCAGAACGTAAAAAAGCAACCTACCATTGCACTACAGACATTCTGGGTGAAGTGTTTCAGCCTAAATCATAGTGCTCAAAGCGCCCAAAAGTGCATGGCAGTCAACGCTTTTGGCTATAACGAAAGGTGGCGTTAGAAATGTAGGAAAAAACACCAAACATAAGGAAGTCGCTTCCTTTCAAGATAAGATGAAACCATTTGCCAGCCAGAAAGTTGTGTTCAGAACGTAAAATGCCATCAATGACTACATGGTTAATAAAATGGACAGATAACCTATTACTAGTAGAGCAAAAAGCTGCATGCTGCAATGGAAGCGAGTAAGAATTTAGGCATAGCAATAAGGCAAAGGGTTCCATCAAAGATACAGCTTATTTTTCCCCTATGCAGACCGCGAAGCGCGAACTTATAGGAAAAGATAAGAAGAAACTTTTAATTTTAATGTGAAAGAAATAAATAATGAAAGATGTAGCAGTTAGCTCTTATTTTCTACCTATCATCTCCGCGGAGCGTGAACTTATAGGGAATAATAAGTTGTTTCTTATTTTTTCCTATTTATCCCGCAAGGCGCGAACTTATATAGGAGAGAATAAGGAAAAGCGGATAAACAAATGGAAAATTTATGGGTTAGGATGCAACTTTCCGCAATACTCCTTATTTAATTCAATGATATTTCATGAAATGAATAACATTGAACAATATAAGATGAGAGACTTGGCATTTTTGAAATGGAAAGTGTAGAAATATAACGACATATAATTAAATATTTGGCAAGGAAATATTTTCCAAAAATACACAAAGTATCATGGAATCACCCCTAAAGTATCAAGGAGCAATACAATGAAGAAAATGAGCAAACAGGACGTTGAAACTGTCATTTTTGAGAATGCAAAAACTGGCGAGGCATTAGAGTTTCAGCACGAGCAGCACAAAGCCGAGTACGGGGCAAAGCATTTTTGGAAAGCAGACAAAAAATTCTTTGAACTGCTTTCAACGTTTTCCGCGGCAGAAAGCAAGGTGGTGGCATATATCCTGCAAAAAACGCAGCCCACAAAGAATGAGTTTATCGGAGCCTATAAAACCATTGCTAGAAAACTGGGTTGCGATGTTACAACAGTTCGTAACACATTCAAAAAGATGATGGAAAATGATATGCTGGCTAAGACTGATGACGAGCGGATTTGGATGCTCAATCCAAGATTGCTGGTAAAGGGAGATATTATTGTTAAGGCACGGTTGATGTCAAAGTATGATTCACTGCTTGGCCGTCCATTGAGTGACTGGATTATAACCGATAGCAATGGTAATGACCCGTTATTACTGCCGATAGAATATCCAACACCAGAAAGCCTGGATACTGCAAAAAGCGATTTTATTAAAGTGTATCATTCATTTTTTGAAACGCTTTCCGGGCTGGGCGGCAAAGAATCCGAGGTGTTAAGTTTTTTGGTAAGTGCAATGCGAAACAGTGATAATACATATATTGGGCCGATGAAAAAAATTGCAGAAAATGTAAATTGTTCGAAAGCCACTGTACAGAGAGCGATGGACACGCTTACAGATAAAGGATTTGTTGCGATGGAATTTGATTGTGTATGGCGGATTAACCCCTCTATGGTTATCAAGGGAAACCGCAACAAGGAAAAGGTACTTATGGACGAGTTTCTGGCGACTCAAAAGGAGTATGACAAGAAGCGGAAAGCGCGTAAGAATGGCAAAAAGCAGAAGACGGTTAAGGGCTAAGAGAAAACAGTATAGCTATGCTGCTGCTTTGATGAATTTATAGGCAGCATGATTATGATTTAATCCATCTTGCTACGGTCTTGGCATCTATGCCGTATAACTGCGCTATGTGGTACATGCTGGCTCCTGATTGATACATTGCTTTCATCTCGGCCTTATAGTCTGGCACGGCATCGGGTGCGTGCAGCAGGTCATGGAGAGACAGTCCCAGCAGAACGGCAAGTTGCAGAACATATCGCGGCGCAACGGACTTGTTGCATAGTGTGGCGTGCAGCTGCTTTGCGGATATGTCAGTCGCAGGAACATAACTGCCATATAGGTTTAAAAGTGCATTTTCGATTTTGGTGGCGTATGTACGTCCCCCGGTCAGGGAGCGCCAGCCACGGGAACGTAATGCGAAGTCAAGGACAGCGTGGTAAACAGAACCGTCGCGATAATCAAAACTTGAATCTAAAGTATCATGCAATAATGAATCTAACGCCAGCAGACAGCCCGGTACGGGTTCTGCTGAATGTTTTTTTAGCTGCATAGTGAATGATGCGGGAAATAGTTCTTGCTGTCGTGTGCTATTGTATGCGACATCGGTATCGACCAGCCAGCAGCGATGCTTGGTGCAAATTTGCATATCCGGCAGTTGGTGGCTGCGATGCCAATATGGCTCACCATATAGTTGCAAGTCCTCTTGATAGCAGACGGGGCAATAGCGCATTGCGGGGCAATGATTTCCGTTGGCCTGTGAAATGCCCATCCGATGTACAGCTAATGGATTGCCATTGACAACGTAGGCATAGGTGGAACGCTTACGCTGCGTAGGGAAAAACCGCGCGTAATAGGGATAAAATGTGTGCTGCATTACAACATCCTTTGCAGACAAGAACCCTTGCGGAAACTGTGCCAACAGCGTATTTATAGGCCCGCAGAGCATTAGACTGGGAGCACAGAAATTATCCCCATATAGCTGCCGCAGGGTGTGCTTAGCACAGTAGTTGCCACTGTGAACATGGTAGCGGCAAATGACGCTGTACCATAGTTCATCAGGGTACGGCGAGGGAAAGAAGCTAATCATATTGCCACCTCGCCTTTGATATACTCAGCATAAGCAGATACAGGTGATTCGCCGTTCTTTTTTGCTTTTTTGAGTAACGCCCGTATATCATTTCCAACAATCTTGGTGGGGGCTGCGGAACCTACGGATACCTCCGGCGCGGTCTTTGTCTGCCGCTTGGCTACGGATTTGGTGGAAAGCTCACTGATGTATTCGGATACCATCCCCAAGTTTCTTAAAAATGCACTTTCAAAGACTTCTAAATCCAGCTTTTCGCGCCCATCAAGAATAGCTTGCTTTTGGGCATTATATAAGAGCTTGGCGAGTATATCCGGGATGCCCTGTGTCTTGCGATACAGCCAGTTTGCAAGCTCTGGTGTCAGGTCGGTGGCATATTGCGTGTACTGGTAATGCCACAGCCCATGCAGGAGCAACGCAAATTCCTTATCATTGGGTAGACGGTCATAGACAAGCCCTGTGGTTCGCCGCGCAGAGCGGAACTCCTGTTGTAATACCTGCAAGACGCGAGGCGTTCCGACCATGCAGATACTTACTCCTGCCCCGTTGATAAGGTGAACGAGAAAATTTAAGAAACGTATACCGCCATCGCTTTTACGATAGGCAATGTTCTGCAATTCGTCTATCACCAGCAGGCCAATATGATTGACCCGTACAATTTGGTTGAGCTGGCTGACAAGGACATCAATGCTCAATCTGCGCGATAGGGCATCTTTTTGATAGCTGGTTCCAACCAAACTGTCGATTTGCAGGTAAATATCCAAAATCAGTGCTTTAATGGACGCATCGTGCGGGGTTTGCACGACTAGATACGGAATCTGATGGCAATAAAAATTTTGCCCGTGATACGAAGTGTGTTCGATAACCTGCGGGAACAATGATAATACGCGTTGCAATGCGGTGGACTTGCCAAGTCCTGATACGCCAATGACAGAAAAAGAATTGCCGCCGCCGACGGATGCCGCAAGGGCATTGCCGTGCATCAGCGAGTAACCATTCTGCATGGCGGCAGCTTCGCTCTGGATTGAATACTGCCCATAGCAATGCTGCATGGCGGTGTAGATTTCGCAGTACAAGTCAATCGTCATGGATAGCGGCTGGTAAAACTCGTACAAAGAGGACAACAGCTGCAAGCGTTCCCCGGTGCTGCGGTCACGGTCACTATCGCTATAGGGTGGGATGACCGCCAGAGCGCGAATCAAGTCTTTGCCAGACAGCATCGGTGGCAAAGCCTCTATGAACGGGTTGTTATCATAAAGCGGATTGGGGACATAATCAGCGTGCATCGAAATCATCCTCCTGTTGCTCGGCCAGTAAATCCATCAGCGATACGCTTTCTTGTTTGCGGGCTGTGCTGCGGTTGCGTTGTATTTGCCTGCTGATATTGCTGCGGTCTGGCATTGTACGTTCGGAGCCGTCTGCAATGGCTTGTATATCGCTCATGAGGTCGAGTTGTGCCTGCAATTCCTGCTTTTTCCAGTCAGTACGTTCTATCTTTTCCTGCTGCTGTGCATCAGCAATTTCTGCCAGCGATTTGCCAAGATAGGCTTTTTGAGCCAAATCAAAAGCCGAGTAAGTGCCATTTTCGTATAGCCAAACAGTATCCATACATTCCGGCGCATAGGCAATCTGTACAGTTTCCCGTCCACCGAGACCGGCAGAAACGAAACGCTTTTTAAAAGTGCAGTTTGAAAAGCGGAGGCCGAAAATTTCCAGACCGCGCTGCGTGATTTTTCCCTCAGCACGGGGCAGTAGCGTATAGAGCAGTTTCTTGTCAGTGGCTTCCTTTACTGGACAATCATCCTGCGCCTCACAGAACGACCAGATACTTGCTGCCAGAGGCGGTGTGTTGGCTTCTATCATAGCAGGGGTACGGGTAAAACCTGTCTGTACAGATTTCG
>DYBQ01000135.1 GCA_019418545.1 Clostridiales bacterium
GTGTGATACGGCCATGCTTCTCTTTGGTATTTCTGACGGCGGCGGCGGCGCCGGCCCGGAGCATCTGGAAAGACTGATGCGGGAAAAAAATCTGCAGGGTCTTTATCCGGTAGAGCAAAAACGGGCGGTGGATTTCTTTGAGCATATCGCCGCAGACCAGGAGCGTTATCCTTTTTATGAGGGGGAGCTCTATCTGGAACGCCATCAGGGTACCCTGACAACCCAGGCAAAATCCAAACGGTTTAACCGGAAAATGGAAATCGCTCTGCATACTGCCGAATTGGCCTGTACCCAGGCTTCCCTGCTCGCCGGTGCCCAGTATCCGCAAAAAGAGCTGGAAGAAATCTGGAAAGAAGTGCTTCTGTATCAGTTCCATGACATTCTCCCCGGCTCCTCCATTCGCCGGGTGTATGATGAATCCCTGGCCCGCTATGAATCCCTTTTGGCCCGCACACAGGATTTGACAGCCCAGGCAATGGAAACCATGGCCCTGCGGAAAAGCCAAAGCTGGTATAATCCCCTGCCCTGGAGCCGGAAGCAAATCTTTGTCAAAGGGGACACCTTGTGCTCAGCCGAACTGCCTGCCTTTGGATTTGGAGAAGCCTGCTGTGCCGAAGAGATTTTAAATGTCTGTTTGGATATGGGAGAGGATTTTCTGGAAAACGAGTCGCTCCGGGTAACCTTTGCACCGGATGGCAGCGTTTCCTCCATTATCGAAAAAAATACTGGACGCGAATGTATCCGCCCAGGCCAAACCGGAAACCTTCTTCGGGTGTTCACCGACTTGGGAGATGCCTGGGATTTTGCCATTGACTACCGGGGCAAAAAATCCAGCTGCTTCTCTTTGGAAGAGGTGACATTGGAGCGCACTCCCGCTGCCGTTATCCGCAAGAGCGTATATCGTTTTGGTAATTCTACCCTCTGGCAGGAAGTCTCTCTGGCACACGGCTGCTCTTGGGTGGATTTTTGCACCAAGGTAAGCTGGCATGAAAAGGATAAGATGCTCAGAGCTGAATTCCCCATAAATGTGGACGCCCCAGAGGTTTCCTGCGATATTCAGTTTGGCCACATCCGCCGCAGTACCGGAGAGAACAACAGCCTGGAATATGCCCAGGTGGAAATTGCCGCCCACAAGTGGCTGGACCTCTCCGAGCCGGATTTCGGCGTGTCCATGCTCAGTGAGAGTAAATATGGCTTTTATGCCAAAAACGGTATTCTCAGCATGAATCTGCTGCGCTCCCAGAATTATCCCGGCGAGCAGGCTGATATTGGAGAGCACAGCTTCTCTTATGCGATTTATCCTCATCAGGGCGATTTGTTCCGCTGCCAGGTGGAAAAAGCCGCTGCGGAATATAACGTACCCCCAGTGGAGACAGAATTCTTCTGCGAAACGAAAATGCCGGTTACACCGGTACAGGACAATATCCTGATAGATACCGTAAAAATGAGCGAGGACGGCAAGCATATCATTGTCCGGCTGCATGAATATAAGGGAAGCAAAACCCAGGCACAGCTGCACATTGCCGATTGCTTTACCGCCTGCACACTGGTTAACCTGATAGAAGACCCCATGGAGGAACTGGTACTGGACAACGGCTCTGTATCCCTTCCCTTTGGCGCATTTGAAATCCATACACTGGCCCTTACCTGCAAATAATCCCTGTCTACTCAATAAAAAACAGCCCAGTATCAGCATTTTATCTGATACTGGGCTGTCTGCTTTTATTGGAAATTCTGTTTTTTTAGAAGGCTAATGGCCTAAAACTTATTGCCCGTTCTTCTCCTTCTGCATCCGCCAGTCGGAGAGCTGGATATAAGGGCTCTCTAAAGCAGCTGGAATAAATACTTTGTTGGTCATCAGATATCCATGAGTTGGGTCCAGTGTGCCGTCCAGCGCTTTGAATACATAGCCTTCTTTTTGAGCAGTCTCAATGATTTTTCCCACCTGCTCCAGGGTGCTTTCCTTGCCAAAAATATTATGCATCAAGATAATATTGCAGCCGCGATGGATGGCATCCATGGTGTTGGCATAAATTGTTGCACCGCTAACGTTATTTCCCGAGGCATCACCGGAATCGCCGTCCCAGTCGTAATAAATAAAACCGCGGCGGGTCATTTCCTTAATAATGTCCTCATAAACATCCTGATTATAACCATTCAGGCTGCCGCCGGGGAACCGGAAGAAATTGGCGGGTTTTTTTCCAGTGGTTTCTTCAATGAATGTATACATTTTATAAAAATCGTCCAGATAGGAATCCACCGAATCATATACTTCTTTCATTTTGTGGCTATAGGTATGCACAGCCACCGTATGCCCTTCATCCACGCAGCGTTTCATTATAGGGGCAAAGGACTTTTGATAATCTGACTGGCAGCAATTGAAAAAGGTTGCCTTTGCATTATGTTTTTTAAGCACATCCAAAAGCGGAGCTGTTAAATCACTGGGGCCATCATCGAAAGTCAGATAAACTACTTTGTCATCATCATCCAATACCTGCATTTTGGGCCGGTCCGTCACATACAAATCAGGATATTTTTTTTGATAGTCTGGCCCATTGGGGTCCACAGAAACGACCGGCGTGGAAGACGTTTCGTTTTTATCCGAAGAAACAGATTCTACTTGGCTCTCTTCGCTGCTTATTTGTGAAGAAGCATCTGAAGTTGAGGAATTTTCTGACTGCAGCACTTCGGAATTGGAACTTTGGCTTTCGGGGGATGTTTGAATTTGCTGATGAGTGAGAAATTGACTGCCGATAAAAATAACCGCTGACACAATAGCTGCAACAGAAACAAGCCCTGCTCCTATAATTGTCAGCCGTCTGCGGCGGATAGCTCGCTTTTTATTGGAAAAAGTATGTTGGGACTTTTGCAATTTCATAGTAGTAAACGCTCCTTGCCAAGACAATCAAAATCATATAGGACAATTCGTCTCCTAAGTAACAGGTATATCCTATCATAGCTCTCGAATTTTGTCGAGAGATAATTAAGAATTGTTACTCTTTTGTATGAATTGTTACTCTTTTGTTACTCGCTTCAACCATTTTCCCATGAATATAAGGCTTATTCATAGGATTATAAAAAACAAGCACGACAAAGCTCAAAAAAATTTGAAAAATCATTGGATTTCCCCTTGACAAATTTAAATTTATCTGGTAAACTATAAAAGCTGTCTCGACAGGGACATATGAATCATTAGCTCAGTCGGTAGAGCACCTGACTTTTAATCAGGGTGTCCGGGGTTCGAATCCCCGATGGTTCACCAGAAAACCCGCATGAAACCGCCATTTTTGGTAGTTCCTGCGGGTTTTTGTTTTGTCCATTTTGAGAGCTGACTACTTTTTGACTACTTTTTATTTTTCTCTTCCAACTCACTCACCCGCCGTTCCAGCGCATGTAATTTCTCGAACAGGCGGGTAATATCATCATCATGCAGATAGGCAAAGCGGGTCAAGGCATCGTTGTCGAGTGGTTTTATACTAGCGTTTT
The DNA here is from genome assembly GCA_019418545.1 of Clostridiales bacterium. Classification (GTDB taxonomy): domain Bacteria; phylum Bacillota; class Clostridia; order Oscillospirales; family Acutalibacteraceae; genus Heritagella_A. Next base: position 3,487 of record DYBQ01000135.1, read on the forward strand.
TAATATTTTCCTGATAGCTGTTTCTGTTTTCCACGGCTGTACCTCCTGCATTTTTTATAAGTATACCATAATTTCTCATAAAGAAAAACCGCCCCACCCGGAAAACTCCGAGCGGGGCGGTGTCGTTTTTGGGGATTATTCTTTCGGTTCCTGATAGGTCATGGCCTGGTCGCTGTCGGAGCTGCCGGCGGTGGTGGGGTCGTTGACGATGCCGAACAGGGCCAGCAGGGTGAATACCGTGCCGACGATGCCCAGCAGCTGCTCCTGGATGGGCACCAAATCCAACGTCAGGCCGAACATGGCGCAAACCTGCTGGATGAGCAGCAGCAGGGCGGGAATCAGGGACAGCCAGAAGGATTTATTCTTCAGGCGGACTTTCCAGTTAATTTTCATGGTCGTTTCCTCCGATTTCTTCTTGATATTGTTCTGTCATGATCTGATACCGGGCCTTTACCGCCCCGTTGCCACCCTCCCGGACGTACTCTTCCCCGGCCTTCAAACGCTCCTCGATAGGCATCTCCTCCGACATGATGGTCAACCGGAGCATGGCGAGATAGTCGTTGTGCTGGTGGCGCTCGATGCGCTCTAACCGCCGGGAAAACCGGTAGATCGCCCCACAGAGGGTGGCAATTACCGTTAAGTAACCGCAGAGGGACGCGAGATTTTCGATTAAGTCCATAGGCACCTCACCGGATAGAGAGATAACTCTTGTCATAGTAGAGATAGCCGCCGTCCACATCCAGCCAGCCGTCCGGATTGATGGATACCAGGGTGACGGTATCGCCGGGCTGGAGCTGCCGGACAATCTTGGCGCGGGTGCTGGGGCTCTGGCGGAGATTGACATAGGAGCCGCTGCAATAGACGGTCTTGGGCTTACTGCGGCCAGGGCCGTTGATATAGTCGTTGTACATCCAGCCGGTGACGCCGTTGGCCTTGACCTTGGACCAGCCCCAGCTGTCATCCGCCAGAAGCTCCAGACGGTCGCCCTTGTCGGCGCTGCCCAGGACCTTAGCCGCCGTGTGGGCCTCGGCCCGGATGCGCACGCCGTCGCCGGTGCAGGTGCCGTACTTTTTGCTGCTGGACGTCGGCTTGGAGCCGTACTCTTTAAAGGCCACATTCATGTCCACGTTGCCGCTGATCCCGTTCACCTTGCCGGTGCTGGTGAACTGCTGAATCGCACATGTATACTCCGGGCCGCCGGTGTAATCCGCGAGCCACAGATCATAGTCTGCCAGCTCTTCAGGGTACAGCTTGTTTTTGTAGTAGTCCTGATTGGTGTAGTACCCGGCAATGTATCCAGCACTCCGAATGGTTTCGCAGAAAGCCCGGGTCACGTCGGTAACAAACCGGCGGTCAACAGTGACACCTGCTTTTTCCGCATACTCCTCGGAGTCGTACTCGAAATCGAAGAACACCGGCAGTGTGATGCGGTTTTTGTATGCCTTGATCACCTCCAGGCAAGCCTCGGCTTCCTTCTTCGCTTCATCCACGCTCCGGGCGTAACTGAACCAGTATGCGCCCACAGCCAGTCCGGCACCCAGCGCTCCGTTCATGTGCTCCACGAATTTTTTATCCTGCTGGGTAGTGGTATTGCCAAATCCCGCTCGGACAACGGCGAACTGGTTTCCGGCCTTTTTCACGGATGCCCAGTTATTGACCTCGTTCCATGTGCTTACGTCAATTCCTTTGATTTCTGCCATTTTGTTCATCCTTTCTGTATCTTGTCCAGCTGTTCTTCCAGCTGTTAGATTCTGGTTTTCTGTTCTAATGCTATGAAATATAAAATCTTTATGTGAGATTCAGTCCACAAAATAG
>DYBQ01000136.1 GCA_019418545.1 Clostridiales bacterium
GTGTATAACGACCCCGATTTGTCTTTTGAAGAACTTTCTGATGATTGGGTTTGTCCTATTTGCGGAATGCCCAAATCGGCGTTTGTGAGAAAATAATAAATTGCAGATAAAAGCTCGCCTTTCGGTTTGAAAAGCCGGAACCCGGGCTTTTGTTGCGGAAAAAAGTTTTTCCGAGGAATAAAAAAACAGGAAAGAGGAAAAAGAATGGCTAAACGAATCATTCAGGTTAACGAAAGGCCGCCGCTGGGGCAGGCCATTCCCCTGAGCATCCAGCACATGTTCGCCATGTTCGGCGCTTCGGTGTTGGTCCCCACGTTGTTCCACATTGACCCGGCCATTGTGCTGCTGATGAACGGCCTTGGTACCTTGTTCTTCATCTTTATCACCAAGGCAAAGGCTCCGGCCTATTTGGGCTCCAGCTTTGCTTTTATTGCACCGGCGCTGCTGGTGATGGGGCAGCACGGCTCCCCATATGTGGCAGACCCAAGCCTGACAAACCCCACTGAGGAACAGCTGGCCCAGCATATGGAAGCTTTTTCCTATGCACAGGGCGGCTTTGTGGCCGTGGGCGTGCTGGGATGCGTGCTGGCAGTGATTATCTGGAAATTTGGCTCCCGCTGGATTGACATTATCCTTCCTCCGGCAGCCATGGGCCCGGTGGTGGCCCTCATCGGCCTGGAGCTGGCAGGCAATGCTGCCAGCACCGGCGGGATGGTGGTCAGCGAAGGCTCGGTTGACCCGAAAAATGTGGCCGTGTTTGCCGTGACCTTGTGTGTGGCGGGGTTTGGCTCCATCCTGTTCCGCAAGTTTTTCGGTGTGATTCCGATTCTCATTGCCATTGTGGCCGGTTATGTAACGGCTGCCTGCCTGGGAATGATTGACTATACCGCCATTCAGCAGGCAGGGGTGATTTCCCTGCCCAAATTCCAGCTGGCCAAGTTCGACATGAACGCCATCCTCACCATGATTCCCGTGCTGCTGGTCATCGCTTCCGAGCACATCGGCCACCAGATTGTTACCGGAAAGATTGTTGGGAAGGATTTGCTGAAAGACCCGGGCCTGCACCGCTCTTTGCTGGGCGACAACATTTCCACAGCGGTTTCCGGCCTGATTGGCTCGGTGCCCACCACTACATACGGCGAGAATATCGGCGTAATGGCTATGACCAAGGTGTATAGTGTGTGGGTCATCGGTGGCGCGGCTGTGCTGTCGGTGGTGTGTGGTTTTATCGGCAAATTCTCCGCGTTGATTTCCACCATCCCCGGCCCGGTTATTGGCGGTATTTCCTTTTTGCTCTATGGCATGATTGGCGCATCCGGCCTGCGGATTCTGGTGGATTCCAAGGTAGATTATGGCCGTGCCAGAAACCAGGCCCTGACGGCTGTGGTGTTTGTTACCGGCCTGTCCGGCATTACCGTGAATCTTGGAAACATCCAGCTCACCGGTATGGTGCTGGCCTGTGTGGTGGGCATGATTATGGGCCTGTGCCTGTATATCATCGACCGCTTCCACCTGGCTAACGATTATGAAGAAGACGAGAAGGCAGAATAAGCTTATAGGAAGAAACCGGCAGGGGGATTTGTTTTCCCTTGCCGGTTTTTGATTTATCAGGAAAGTTGTTATGGCAAAAAGGTGCGCAGGTTTACAGGGTTCAGTTGCTGATAGAGGGAAGGTTGCTCAGGTTATCACTTTCGGTGCCGTCGGGAAGGGAACGCAGATATTCGCTCCCGTTGCGCACCGCTACCGCTACCCCGCGAATCCCACCGGCTTTGGCCAGGGCTACGCCTTCCCGTTTGGTGAGGATTTCCCCGTTGGACAGCTCATAGCCCTCGACCCGCCCGGAATTTTTGACCAGCCTGGTAATCCGCTGGGCGTCGGGATTGGGTACCGGCGTTACAAGGTTAATATTTTTCGGAAGGCCGGCAGCTGAATTTTTACGTTTGCTCACAAAAATACCTCCGTTTCGATTTGGGTTGACACAAGTTATTGTGCCGGGAATTTTTAAAAGTATACAAAGGAAAAGAAGGCAAACGGAGCTTTTTCAAACAAAATAAAAGTATGTCTTGCAATTTTATCAGACATATGGTATACTAATAATCCACAAAATGCAGAAGGAGGCCTGAAAATGGAAAAGAAAGCGCTTCGCACCATTGCGCAGAATAAAAAGGCCTTCCACGATTATTTTGTGGAGGAAAGTATGGAAGCTGGTATTGAGCTGACGGGTACGGAAGTGAAGTCCCTTCGCCAGGGAAAGGTGAATTTGAAGGATTCCTGGTGCTCGGTTGTAAACGGCGAGCTGCTCATGAATGGCGTGCACATCAGCCCCTATGAGCAGGGGAATATTTTTAACCGGGACCCCATGAGAGTCCGGCGGCTGCTGATGCATCATCGGGAAATTATGCGGCTGTTTGGCCTTGTGAAGCAGGACGGTTATTCCCTGATTCCGCTGTCCCTTTATTTTAAAGGCTCCCGTGTCAAGGTTCAGGTGGGCCTGTGCAAAGGCAAAAAGAACTATGACAAGCGGGCAGATATGGCCGAAAAAGCGGCAAAACGGGACATCCAGCGTGCCATGAAGGAGCGAAATCGGTATTAACTTTCCATTCATTCCACTTTTTTAGATGTGGGGATGCAATGGTTTCGACGGGGGTTGTGAACCTTCGTAAGCGAGTAGCGGTGCGGGACCGCTATAAAATCCGCAAACTTAAAATTAAACGACAACAATACTGTTGCTGTTGCTGCCTAATTAAGGCGGCCGTCTTTACCGGGAATACCGCGGCCCGGATAAAGGCGTCGATTAGCGGTGCACGTGAACCGGGTTACGCCCTTACCCCGGTCACGGTTTAAGGGCTGCCAAAGCGCAGAGCCTGCCGATAGGCGCTGTGCTGCGGGAGATTCGGTATATCGGCTACACTCGTAGAAAGCGTTGGCAAGTGACTTTCGGACAGGGGTTCGATTCCCCTCATCTCCACCAGATGGACATTACACGAACACCTATTTTTTCAAAGGCGGCTTTGCCGTAAGGGTGTGGCTGTGATGTCAAACCAGTAAGTAACAGGTCAAGGTGAACGCCTTGACCTGTTACCTTTTATCCGCTAAAATATCTTATAACAACCTTAATGATTAACAAAATGCAAGGGGGGATTGTGAGTGCAAGTGGGTGTTAATGTTTCCAATGAAGTATTAAACTGGGTCATTTCGCATGTACAAATGAACTCCCTTTCCCAACAGGTTGTTAACTATTTGAATTTGTGGGTTAGTGGAGAAAAAACGCCAACATTTAACCAGATTGAAAAAGTTAGCCGTGCGACAGGAATTCCATTGGGATATTTCTTTCTAGAGCATCCTCCAAAAGAGGATTTGTCTTTTGTTGAGTACAGAACTGTAGATAGTATAGAACTAGAAAATCCAAGCCGAAATTTGATTGATGTCATGCACGATATGGATCAAATCCAGGAATGGATGCATAATTATCTGGTTTCTGAAGGGGCTTCTCCGGTAGATTACGTTGGAATTTTTCAAGAGACAACATCTTATGAAGTGATTTCTCAGAAGTTGCGCGATATGCTTAATCTTCCAATAGAATGGTACGCAAAGTCTAGAACTTCGGAAGAATCGTTTACCACAATTCGTAAGGCAATCAGTAATGTAGGCACGCTTGTAATGATGAGTGGAATCGTTGGTAATAACACTCATCGTCCTTTATCTATCGATGAATTTCGTGCATTTTCTGTTGTTGATGATTATGCTCCTTTGATTTTTATCAATTCTAACGACTCCACAAACGGAAAGCTTTTTTCTCTATTGCATGAATTTTCCCATGTATGTATAGGTGAAAACAGCCTTTTCAACGATCGCTATAGTAGTGGGAAAAAAGTAAAAAAAATCGAAACACTTTGTAATGCCGTAGCTGCAGAAATTTTAGTGCCGCAGAAAATTTTTGTGCGCAACTGGAATGAAGTTGTTGAAGAGAATGAACCGGAAGAGGCTATACACATACTTGCTCATAGTTTTAAATGTGGTATTACGGTGATTGCCAGAAAAGCTTATGATAATGGTTTTATTAATTATGAGCTATATCAAAATATAGCTAAGCTAGCGGTCCGGCTATATAATGAAAAACGGAAGAGGTTAAAAGAACGAGGTGAAAGTGGGGGAGATTACTATCGAACTGCGGCAAGTAGAATAGATTCGCGTTTCTTCCGGTCGCTTGTAGGCAGTGTGCATGAAGGAAAAACCCTGTATTCCGATGCATTTCGCCTTACTAATACGAACCGTTCTACGTTTGCTAACCTTGCTGAAAGCGTGGGAGGTGGTGCAAAATGAGTGAAGAGATTTTCCTGATAGATGCAAACTCATTAATTACGCCACATCTTACATTTTACCCGTTTGATTTCGCCCCTGGTTTTTGGAGTCAGCTTGAGCAATCTATTCAAGACGGTAGAATTGCGATTCTTGATATGGTAAAAGCTGAAATTCTCCATGGAAATGATAATCTCAAAGAGTGGATGGAGAGTATTGAAATCCAGAGGTATATTGATCATCGTGAGCCAAGGATTCTTCAGAAATATGGTGCTATCTTGCAACACATTCAAGATAGTCCATGCTATAAGCCCGCTGCGCTGAGCGAATGGTCGAGAGAGAGCGTTGCTGATCCATGGCTTATCGCTGCTGCAGCTACTTATAACTACACCATTATAACTTTTGAAGAAGCTAACAAAGGGTTAAATAGTAGAAGTCCTAGTAAAAATGCAAAAATTCCAGATGTGGCCAATGAGTTTGGTGTAAAGACAGAAAAGCTTTATTACATGATGCGTGAACTGGGACTTAAGTTGCGATAAAAAACGATAAGTGGGAAAAGTTAGAGATAAAAACTTTTCCCACTTATTGCTTTTTTAGAAAATCAACACAAACAAACACAGAGTTTATCCTGCCATTTCATGCCTATTAAATGCTTTAAACCTCTTCCTACTCATTCTTAATGGCATAGGCGATAACAAAAAGTGGGACCCTTGTCCGGTTAAGGGTGTGATGAAACATCTTATTCTTTCAATCATGGTACGGGTGTGTTGCAAAACGTGATAAACCGAACATGAACCGGTGGGCAAAACGCCTGCCCATCTTAAATGCGAGGAATAACCCTGTGGAAGAAAACGTTCTTCTTCATTACTATAACAAAAGGGATGCCCTGTTTCGGGGCATCCCTTTGCATATTATCTTTGAACTTTACTTCACTCCTCACTTTTATCAGAATAC
>DYBQ01000137.1 GCA_019418545.1 Clostridiales bacterium
CTTCCCAGTGCGATACCCCCCGGCCCGCAGCACCGCCTCTTTTCGAAAGGCGCAGGCTCCATGAAGGAAGGGCAGGCAGAAAAGGAAATCCCTTTTTTGCGGGAATTCTGGATATGCCATGCTTCCCCACGGGCCGGTTTCGTCAAACAGGATGGTGTTGCTCCCAACAATGTCAAATTCCGGGAACTTTTCAAAACACGCAAGCAGCTTTTCCACCCTGCCTGGAAGGGAAACATCGTCCCCGTCCTGGCGGATGACAATGGGGGCTGCGGCTGCCTGCAAACATCGGTTCAAAGACTCTGCCAGCCCGCAGTTGGTTTCGTTTCGCAGATACCTGATTCTTTTGTCCTGTTTGGAAAGCTGCACAAGGCTTTTGCGGATGTTTTCGCGGGAGCCGTCGTCCAGCAAAATCAGCTCCATGTCCTTTTGAAGTTCGGACAGGATGGAGTCTGCCGCCTTTTCTATCTGCTTTGGGCAGCCGTTATACACGCTCATGATGATGGAAGCCCGCATCCTATTTCCCCTGCCTTTTTTGATACAGCTGCCGCAGCAGCTCCCAGCCATACAGGTTCAGCCGATACCATCCCTGCCATTTTACCGGTGACAGCGCCAAACAGCCTTCCGGCCAGAACAGGGGCTTTGGCTTTTTGCCCTTTTTCAGCCGGTGGAAAACCGTGTATTCCCGCAGCACACGCCTGCTCACCGGCACGGCCAGCGGGGACAGATACCCTTCGCCCACATCGTCGCAAAACAGCACCCCGGCAAACGCCAGCGCCTGGGAAACCGACGGGTTTTTGCACAGCTTCCCCATCATGCGGCGGGCACAGGCAAGCAGCTCTTCTTTGGGGCAGCACATTCCCTGCATTTCCCGGCAGAATGCCAACACCATGTCCCGCCGGCGAAAAACCGCCTGTCTGGAGCCGCGGCTTTGCGCCAGCACAGGCTCCCACCGGCCGTTTTTTTCCTCATAGCCCAAGGTCATGCCGTGGGGCGCGGCACACATGGCCTCCACCACATTGTTGCACAGGGACGCTTTTTTGCCGGCCGAAGACTCCGGGGCAAAATACCAGCTTTGATATTCCCCGTCTGCCGCCGATACCGGCGGGACATACAGGCCAAAATAAAGACCCGAAATTTCCCCTTTCCAGCCCCCGCTCTCCAAAAGGATTCGCAGGGTGCGCTGCATGGAGCCTGTCCAGCCGGTATCCACCAGCACGATTTTTTCCCCGTCCAAAAGCCCCTCCTGCTCAAAATATTTCATGGCCGGTTTAAAGGCTTCCTCGGAAACAGACAGGACGGCCTTTGAAAAAGCATCGTTTTGGGACGGCCTTTTTTGCATCTTAAAAAGCTCTTCCCGCAAAAGGGGTTTGTCAAGCTCCTCTTTTTCAAGCCCCCATTCCCCGCAGCGGCCAGCGTCCAGCCCCATCCGGCTCAAAATCCCCCGCAGGGTGGTGTGCAGGGCAGGCTGGAACAGCTGCTCCCAGTCCCTTGTTAGATGAAAGCAAGCCTTCCGCAATGCAAGCCGGGAGACATACAGATAGCGGCAATCCATGTCCCAGCCCTCCTGCCGGCACAGCTCCTCACAAATTTGGCGCAAAAGCCAGCCGTCCCTTGCCAAAAAATACAGCCGCTTCCAGCCCCGCTTTTGGGTAGTTTCCAAAACCCACCGGCAAAAGCCATAGAAAACCGGGGCGGTAACCCGGGCAGCCGTTTCTTCTGCCGCCCCCTGCCCGCCGCACCGGCACAGTGCCCTTTCCCCTGCCTCACAGAGAAGCCTGTGTGTTTTTCTCCACGGTATCATCGGCTCCACAAAAAAACCTCCTTTATCCGGCAAATATCCATTGATAGGGGAACACCCCGTGTACGTTTTCCAGCATCCCGAAAATGTGATACAGCATACTGAGCCCCACAATTCCCAAAAGCACCAGCACCGCCTGCTTTTGATAGTGAGGCTGCAAAAGCCCCTGATTCATGCCGGATTTTGTTCCGCGCAAAAACAAGGGTTTTATGCCGGACACCCGCACCCCTTCGACAAAACAGGGCAGCGCAATCACCGCATAGGCCCAGCTGTAATAGGAAAGCCTTTCCAAAATGGCATGGCGGGTCATCATCACCATGCAGAATGCCGAAAAGAACAGCATCCCCGTGAGATAGTCCCCTTCCTTCCCCACGGCCCGCAAAAGCTGGCCCCGAAAAAGCAGCGCCGCACCGGCCAATAAAACCGGCAGAACACCATAGAGCGGGGACATTCCCTGCAAAAAAACCGAATTGGCATATTCTTCATGGAACACCATGGTGAGCAGGTTCAAAATGCCTTCGGAAGAAATATAGAAAAACAGCAGCCCATAGCCATACAGCAGGCACAGTCCCGCGCCGGGGGTGAACCTGACGAGGAAATAGAGGGGGATGAGGATGAGCGCCGTTGTGTGGAACAGGGAAGCGGCTATCACGACTGCGAGAAACTTCCAAAATTTCCGCTCTTTGAGAAACGGCCAGGCAAACAGCGAAATGGAAATGGCAAGGGCCTGCCGGAGGAAGTTCATGTTCAGATAGAAAAAATAGAGGTTTTGAAACAGGATGATGGACAGCCACACGTTTTTGGAATAGCGGAAAATAAAATATGCCCAGGCAAAAAGGCACAGGGCCGAAATGATGCCGTGATATAACAGGATGTTGTTGGTAAACAGCCCAATCACCTTGGTGAATATTATAAAGCCCACTTCCCAGTCCAGATAGGAAAGATTGGAAAAGCCCTCGATATCCATCAGCAAAAAGCCCTTGGAATACATAAAATAGTCAAAACCAATTTGGCTGCGGAAACAGCTGAGCAGGAACATTTGCCCAAAGCAAACCGCGGTGAACAAGGCTTTTTTCCGCCTGTCCGCCTGGTTGTCCCACAGGCCTTTTTTGAGAAATACCGCGCCCCACACGCACACCAGCGCTTCATGAATCAGATAGGCCGCCATGTTTTCCCGCCCCTTTCTCTCTGGCTTTTTTGGCTCGCAGCCGGAAGGCTGTTTGAAACAGGATGTAAACGTCCAGCCAAAAGCTCCAGTTTTCAATGTAATCCATGTCATACTCCACCCGCTCCCGGATGGACGTGTCGCCGCCCCGAAGGCCGTGAATCTGCGCCCAGCCGGTCATCCCAGGCCGGACATAGTGCTTGAGCATATAGGAAGGGATGTATTCCAAAAACTCCTCCACAAAGCTGGGCATTTCCGGCCGGGGTCCTACCAGGCTCATGTCGCCTTTTAAAACGTTTACAAGCTGGGGAAGCTCGTCCAAGCTGTAGCGCCGCAAAAATTCCCCCACCCGGGTACACCGCTCGTCCCCTTCCGATGCCATTTTCCGCACCGACTGGGTTTCTATCCGCATGGAGCGAAACTTGTACATGACAAAGGGCTTCCTGTCCATGCCCACCCGCACCTGCCGAAAAATTACCGGCCCGGGAGACGATGCCTTTACGGCAATGGCCACCCCCAGCATCACAGGGCTTAAAACCAGCAGCGCCGCAAAGGCCGCCGCCACATCAAGGCACCTCTTTAAAAAGGAATTAAAGGGGCTGTCCAAGGGGATTTTCCGCATCCCCAAAACCGGCATGTCGTCAAAGCTGGTTAGATATACCCGCGAGGGCAGGATGGAAAACAGGTTGGGGATAATGGTAAATTTAATGCCGTATTTTTCCAGAATTCCCATTCCCTTTGCCGCCGCTTCTCCGTCTTCTTCCCGGAGCATGACAAAGGCTTCGTCCACCGGCGTTTTTCGGAGGAACTCTTCCAGCCCGGCGATTTCCCCCAAAAAAGGCAGCTCGCTTTTTTCCTGCCGGCTTTTTGCCAAATACCCCAAAATTTCATAGCCAAAGCCCGGAGAACGGCGGACCCGCTGCACAAAATCGGGCACACAGTCGTTATAGCCCACCAGTATAATATATTTCCGGTTATACCCCCGCCTGCGCAGCTCGGAAAGCACCCGGTACATTCCCCAGCGAAACAGGAGAAGCAGGGCTGTGTTGACAAAAAAGAAAAGGGTAATGCCAATTTGCACATGGGAAAACAGGGACAGCTGATAGAACACAATTGCCATAATCCCATAGGCCGCCAGGTTGGCCCGGGCAATTTCGGTGGCCTGGACCCAAAAAGGCAGGTTCCGGTGGGATTGGTACAGGTGGAACAGCTGATAGGTCCCTACATGGAGAAGGGCTATCAGGATATGGGCTCCTGCCGAAATGGGCACAGCAAAAGGCCGCGGGGCGCCGGATGAAGAAAACAGCAGGGCTTCCATGGAGGAAGAAAGCAGCAGCGAAACCGTTACCAGCAAAAAATCCGCCGTTCGCTGAACCGCATTGATGATTTTCAGATGTTTCCGAATCATAGCCTGCCTTCCTTCCAACCGCAGTTTCTCCTGATAGCATGTCTTGTTTTATGGGGCTTATGCATATTCAAACGCCCCGTTTGTTTCTAAAACAAAAAAATGAGCGCCCCCTTTTTAACAAGAGAGCGCTCATTTTTCTATGATTTTATGATAACTCGCTTTTATCTTCTGTTAGCGGGTGTGGGCTTTTTTCGCCTTGATGCTGCCAACCAAAACAGCCAGTGCAGCTACGGACATAATGGCAATCACCACAAGAGTCGTGGAGGAATCGCCGGTCTCGGGCGTACCGGATGCAGCCTCGCTCTGGAAGGCGGCGGCATAATAGGAGAAGTGGTTGGTTTCAAAGGTCAGGTATCCGCCGGAGAGGCTTGCTTCCATGTCGGTAACACTGTGGTCATCGGCAAAATACAGCACGGCGTTCTGATTGCCGGAAGCGGGCACCGTAACGGTCACATGGCCGTTCAGCCCGGAAATAGAATCCCCGTTCTGGTCCTTCAGGGAAATGTCCAGTACCTTCACATCGCTGTAGCCCATGTCAGCGGCATTGTTAAGGGCTTCCTGCACCTGGGCATCCTCCACACCGGAAATCTCCATGGAAACCTTTGTCACGCCCTCAGGAAGAACCCCCGCCGGAATTTCCACTTTCACGCCGGTTGCCATGGTGCTGCCGTCAGCGCCCTGGCCCTGGGCCACCAGCTCAATCTTCTGGCCGGCAACAACCTCTTTTTCATCGCTCTTGCCATAATCGGAATATCCGGCTGTAACAGCCATTGC
>DYBQ01000138.1:0-1680 GCA_019418545.1 Clostridiales bacterium
GAGAGATGGAAGATGAAAAAGAAAAAAGGAAGCTTTTTCTGCGGGCTTTTTCTGGGGCTCGGGTTTTCAAAAAACACCCCCCTCTTTTCCCGCCGAAGAACCGGCCGCCGGGGAAGCCGCCCCCATCCCATCGATGACGCTGGAAGAAGCGCTTACCGGCAAAGCAGAAAGCTGCCGGTTTGAAAAAGATGGAAGCATCCTGACTATCTCGGACACAAAAACGCTCAAAGCCCTTTGCTCCCTGCTTTCGCAGGCCGTCCCTTCGGAGGCGGAAACCGCCGCCCCTTCTCTGGGGAGCCTGACGCTTTTTTATTCCAACGGCGAGTCCTTTTCCCTGTTTCTAACGGAGGACGGTTTTTGTGAGGAATCGGGGAAGTCATACCGGGCCGCAGATGTGGAAAGCTGGACGCAAGAGCTGAAATCCCTGCTGGAAATCCCCGAAAATTGATTTTTGAGAGGAGTGAACCTGATGAAACGTACCATCCGAAACCTTGTTTGCCTGCTGCTTTGCGCCGCAATCCTGCCGGCCTTTTGCACCGGCTGCGACCCGCAAAAAATCAGCGCCAAAAATCTGATGGATGATGTGTCCCCTTTTACCATCATCTCTGATGAATCTCCCCCAAAGGAACTCCCGGCACAGATGGCGGACTTTTCCCTCTCTCTGCTTCGTCAAATCGGCAAAACCAGTCCCGACGAAAACCGGCTGCTGTCCCCAGTTTCCATCGAAATGGCTCTCTCCCTCACCGCAAACGGCGCCAAAGACGAAACCCTCCGCCAGATGGAAGAGGTTCTGGGCAGCAACCTGGACAGGCTCAACGCGGCCATGAACGATTATCGGGAAGCGCTCTCTTCCGAGCAGCCAAAAGTCCTTTTGGCCAACTCCCTGTGGATGAAGGAAGAGGGCTTTTCCCCCAATCAGGATTTTTTGCAGACTGCCGCCGACTATTTTCGCCCGGATGTTTTTTCTGCCCCCTTTGATGACAGCACCTTAGAGGACATTAACCACTGGGTTTCCGACAAAACCGATGGGCTTATTCCAAACACGCTGGACGAAATCCCCCCTGATACGGTGCTGTATCTCATTAACACCCTGCTTTTTGACGGGAAGTGGAAAGAGCCCTATGGACAGTACCAGATTACCGACGAATATTTCCAAAAAGAGGACGGGGAAAAAGCTCCCATACAGCTGATGTACAGCGAAGAAAGCCGCTATCTGGAGCATGAGCTGGCCACCGGTTTTTTAAAGCCCTATGAAGGCGGCGAATATGCTTTCGGTGCGCTGCTTCCCCGGGAGGGCTTGGCACTGGAAGAACTGCTGGAAAATCTGGACGGGGATACCCTTTGTAAAATCCTGCAAACCCCTTTGGATATACCGGTAACGGCGGCTGTGCCCAAGTTTTCCTTTGATGCTTCGGCAGAGCTGAAAGAGCCTCTGGAAGCGCTGGGAATGACCGATGCTTTTTCCCCGGAGAATGCAAACCTTTCCGGCCTGGGAACCGCCGGCGGAAATTTGTATATCAATCGGGTACTGCACAAAACACACATTGCAGTGGACGAAGCGGGCACCCGTGCCGGGGCTGTTACCGCAGTGGAGGTAGCATCAGAAGGCGCGGCGCTGGAAATCAAATCCGTCATTCGCAACCGGCCGTTTTTGTTCTTCATTCTCCACGAAAAAACCGG
>DYBQ01000138.1:1690-2763 GCA_019418545.1 Clostridiales bacterium
GGCACGCTGCTGTTTTTGGGAACCTTTTCCCAGCCGGTATAAAACACAAAAGCGGAGGCTTTCCTTTTTTGGAAACGGCCTCCGCCCTTTTTTGTTTTTTACTTTTTGGCCTTTCCCCGCTTTACGGTAAACAGGCACTCCTTCCAGTCGTTCAGCCCCAAGGCCTTTTGGCTGTTCCGCAGCATCCTTTCCAAATAGCCCGCCATGGTTTCCAGCTCCTCATCGCTAAACCCCTCCATAGCCGCCTCGTCAAACATCATGTGGGACTCGTGGAAGCGCCGTGCTGTGCGCCAGCCCTCTTCCGTTACGGAAAGATGCTTGCAGCGAAGGTTGTTTTCATCTATCTGCTTTTCCAGCAGGCCCATTTTTTGCAGCCTTTTGGTAGAAAGGGCCACCGACGCCGGGGACACCATCATGGCTTCTGCCACCTCTACTTGGGTGCAGCCCTCATGGTCTGCTACATAAGCCAAAATCGGATATTGGCCGGGATAGGCTTCTTCTCCACCCGTATGGTCCTGTACATAAATCTTCCGCATATGCATGAGATGATGGATTCTCATCCCAATCCGCACACAATCCCGTTTTCTTTTTTCCGGTATTATTTGATTCTCTTCCATAATCGTTTTTCTCCCATTTTCACACAATAGCCATACCTTTTAAATATAGCATATCCCATCCAGGTTGTCTTGTCAATCCTTCCCAGCAAGTAAAAAAAGCCGCTTCAGCAAGCGGCTTTTAGGCTGCAAAAACTGCGTTACAGGCAGACGGCGCAAAAAAGGGATGTGATAAGGGGAAACCCCAAGCATAGGTTCCCCCTTATCAAAAGCGAAAGCAGCCAACTTATTATCCTCGATTTTTTAGCGGACAAGCAGGAGCATCCCGGACAGCGGCGGCAAATCCAGCAGGAAGCGGTTGTTAGAGCGGTAGAAACGGGCATTTTCCTTTTGCGGCGTTTCGCCTCCCCAGCACTGCCAGTCGCTGTGAAGCAGCAGCTCCAGATACTCGGCGCCCGCCACATTGATTTCATAATCCACAACCGGCCGGTCGTCCAGATTGAACACCACCAGCACTTT
>DYBQ01000138.1:2773-5106 GCA_019418545.1 Clostridiales bacterium
CCCGCAGGCAAACCCGCAAAAACGCATAGGTACAGCTCCCATCCTGCTCGCAGTCAAGCCAGCGGAACCCGGCATTTTCATAATCCCATTCATACAATGCCGGATGCTCATGATAGAGGCTGTTGAGCTTCATGATGTAATGATAAAACCCGTCGTGCAGCGGATATTTCAGCAGCTCCCAGTCCTGCTCCCGCTTTTCGTCCCACTCTCGGAAATGGCCGATTTCATTCCCCATAAAGTTCAGCTTTTTCCCGGGATGCGTCATCATATACAGGTATAAAGCTCTCGCCTGGGGGAATTTCCTGTCATAATCACCGTTCATTTTTTGCAGGACGGTGGCTTTCCCGTGGACTACTTCATCATGAGAAAACGGCAGCAAAAAATGGTCGTTATAGTAATACATCATGGAAAATGTTAATGTGTGATATTTTTCCGCCCGCTCCCTGGGGGGCATCTGGAAAATAGAAAGGGTATCGTGCATCCAGCCCATGTTCCATTTATAATCAAAACCCAAGCCGCCCTTTTCCGGCGTCTCGGTCACTTTGGCAAAATCGGTAGAATCCTCCGCAATCAGCATACATCCGGGAAAGCGCTGTTTGATTCCGCGGTTCATGTCCCGGACAAAGTTTACTGCCATGCCGTTAACGCCGCGGGCCGGGTCACCCTGCCAATAGAGGATTCGGCTGATGGCATCAAAACGGATTCCGTCAAAATGATATTCCCCCAGCCAATAGCACACAGCCGACTGCAAAAAGCTGCGCACTTCCCCGCGGGAGTGCATAAAATTACAGCTGCCCCACTCGCTTACTCCCACGTCACTGCTGGGATATTCATACAGATATGTCCCGTCATATTGCCGCAGGCCATAGTCGTCCATGGCAAAATGTACCGGTACAAAGTCGAGAATCACTCCAATCCCGTTTTGGTGGCAGGCATCAATCAGCTTTTTCAGCTGTAATGCCGTACCATATCGGGAAGTCGGGCTAAAAAATCCCGTGTTTTGATATCCCCAGGATTCGTCGGCGGGATGCTCGCAGATGGGCAAAAATTCGATATAATCATACCCAGATTCCTTTACATAGGGGATGAGCAGTTCAATCAGCTCTTCATAGCTGTAAAAATCGTTCAGCCCTTCCCCTTTCCGCCTCCAGGAGCCCAGGTGCATTTCATAAATATTCAGCGGCCCATTTTTCCGGTCATTCCGGTTTTTCATCCACTCTTCGTCATCAAACTCATAGGAAAGCTCCCTGATAATCGAGCGGTGCGCCGGGCGCAGCTCCATGCCAAAGCCATAGGGGTCGCAGTGGTCCGTATATGCGCCCCCGTGATAAATCCGGTACTGGTAGCAATCCCCTGCCTTTGCCTGCGGCAGGAAGCATTCAAAAAAGTTCCCGTCATAGGACTTGTTCATAGGGATTTCTTCCCCGCCGGTACAGTCGCCAATCAGGGAGATTTTTTCCGCACCAGGGGCAAAAGTACGGAACACGAACCCTGTCCCCTGGGGATGGACGCCCAACCATTCATGGGCGTCAAAGGCTTTTCCCGTGTAAAAATTATAAAAATTCATCGTCTGCGTTCTGCCCCTTTCTTTCCTTTTATCCGGTTGGAAGAAGTGTCCAGCGCAATTCGCCAGATTTTCGACTGTCGTTGATTTTTCTTCCAATTAGATTATAATAGAAATATGGGATGCCCACAAGCAACAATTTTTCAATTTTGTCGAAAACGCAACATTTTTCGATAAGTGTCTATTATCTCAGGAGGGATTTTATGGATGCAAGAGTACAGCGAACACGCAACAGTATTATCGATGCTTTTATCCAGCTGCGGGGCAAAAAGCCTTTGGAAAAAATCACAATCCGGGAATTAAGCCAGCTGGCGGGGATTAACAAGGCTACTTTTTATCTCCATTTTCAGGATATCTATGATTTGGCCCGACAGCTGGAAACCCGTGTGATTCAATCTATCCTGTCCGAAATCCGGCACCCGGAATATTTTTTGGAGCAGCCTTCTCAATTTGTGCTGGAGCTTCACTGTGCCATTATGGGCCAGGGCGCCATGCTCCGCATCCTGTTCCCCGACAACCGCAGCCTTGTGCTGGCAGACCGTCTGCTGGAAGGGATTCGGGAATATCTGCGCCGGCTGTATCCCGACAGGGAAATTACCCTGCAGCAGGATGTGGTCCTTTCCTATATGGTATACGGCTCCTTCTGCGCCTACATCCTCCATCAGGAACATCCACAGGAAACCTTAAAAACCACAGCCGAAATCTCGGAAACCATTCAGCGAAAGTATTGGACGGCTGTTTGAGGATGGGAAAACGCTCAGGCTCCTTA
>DYBQ01000139.1 GCA_019418545.1 Clostridiales bacterium
TTTTTTAAAAAATTCGCAAGATTTCAAATCAAATATGCCGTTTTTGAAAAGGTTTCTTGAAAAAACACGCCAATTTTGCAGGAATTGGAGCTGTGCGATTCATATTTTGCAATTCGGGGAGGTTGAGCCCACGTATGGCGGTAAAATTGTGCATCCAAATGAAAAGAGAGAAAAGAAGCGAAAAGCAATTGACAATGGGAAGTCAGGTGGAATACAATAATATGCGTATTATCAGCACTGTTTCTGAAAATGAAAGGCCGGTTTTTTCCGGTGGAGTGCAGACAACGAGGAGGTCATCATTTGAGCCATTATTCAAAAGAGGACATTTTCCGTATTATTGAGGAAAAAGACGTAAAATTTATCCGTCTCCAGTTTACCGATATTTTCGGAACTCTGAAGAATGTAGCCATCACTACCAGCCAAGCCAAAAAGGCGCTGAACAACGAGTGTATGTTCGATGGTTCTTCCATTGAAGGATTTGTACGGATTGAGGAGTCTGATATGTATCTGCGTCCAGATTTGGACACCTTTACTCTGTATCCCTGGCACTCCAAGCATGGACGAATTGCCCGACTGATTTGCGACGTATATAAGCCGGATGGAACTCCTTTTGAAGGCGACCCCCGTTATATTTTGAAAAAGACCATCCGTGAGGCGGAAGAAATGGGCTTTTCCTTTAATGTAGGCCCAGAGTGTGAGTTCTTCCTGTTCAACACCGACGAACAGGGACATCCCACCACCATTACTTATGATACTGCCGGATATTTTGATTTGGGTCCCTCTGATGTGGGTGAGCTGACCCGCCGTGAAATTTGTTTGAATCTGGAAGAAATGGGATTTGAGATTGAGGCATCTCACCACGAGTGTGCCACTGCTCAGCACGAGATTGACTTCCGGTATGATGAGGCTGTGCGTTCTGCCGACAACATTATGACCTTTAAAATGGTGGTGAAATCCATCGCCAGCTTTAATCATTTGTGCGCTACCTTTATGCCAAAGCCTGTGTTCGGTGAGGCCGGTTCCGGTATGCACATCAATATGTCCCTGTTCAAGGACGGCAAAAACGCTTTCTGCGACCCCAATGGTCCCAAAGGTCTGAGCACCATTGCGCTGCAGTTTATTGCCGGTATTATGAAGCATGTTAAGGGCATCTGTGCTCTGACTAACCCGTTAGTTAACTCCTACAAGCGTTTGGTGCCTGGGTATGAAGCTCCCTGCTACATTGCCTGGACAGCTTCCAACCGCAGTGCGCTGGTACGTGTTCCTGCCACTCGCGGCAACGGTACCCGTGTGGAGCTGCGTAACCCCGACCCGTCCGGCAACCCCTATCTCCAGTTTGCCGTGCTGCTGGCAGCTGGTTTGGAAGGCATTAAAGAGGGATTGACCCCGCCGCCCGCTGTTTCCGCCAACATTTATGACATGCCCGAAGAAGAGCGTTTGGCAGAGGGCATTGAGAACCTGCCCGCCAACCTGAAAGAAGCGGTGGAAGAGCTGAAGAAGGACGAATTCCTCCACGAGGTGCTGGGCGACCATGTGTTCAGCAAGTATGTGGAAGCCAAGGAGCACGAGTGGAACCGGTTTGCCACCGCCGTTACCGAGTGGGAAATCAACGAATACTTGAGCAAGTTCTGATTTCCGGTTTTGTCTGTAGGGGTATAGTATGCGCCCGCAGTGTGAACCCAACCGGCAGTACAAAATATTTTTCCAAAAGGAGAGTGACCCCATGCGCTTTACCAAGATGCAGGGCATTGGCAACGATTATATCTATATTAACTGCTTTGAGGAGCAGGTGAAAGACCCGGCAGCTCTGTCTGTGCGTCTCAGCGACCGGCATTTTGGCATTGGCGGCGACGGGATTATTCTCATCAAGCCCAGCGAAAACGGCGACGCGGAAATGGATTTGTATAACGCCGACGGCTCCCGGGCCAAAATGTGCGGCAATGGCATCCGCTGTGTGGGCAAATATGTTTATGAGCGGGGCATTGCGAAAAAGGATGTGCTAAAAATCGACACCCAGAGCGGCGTAAAGACCCTGTATCTGGATGTGGAAAACGGCCATGTCCGCAGCATCCGGGTGAATATGGGACAGCCCGGCCTGACCCCTCAGTCTATTCCCACCACCTTGCCCGGTGTGGAAAATCAGACCATCACCGCGGCAGGACAGGACTGGATGGCCACCTGTGTTTCCATGGGCAACCCCCACTGCGTCATTTTCGTGGACGATGTGGAAAATTTCCCCCTGGAAACTGTGGGACCGCAGCTTGAAAACCATCCGGTATTCCCGGAGCGGGCCAATATTGAGTTCGTGCGCATTTGCGGCGAAAATGAAGCCGAAATGCGGGTTTGGGAGCGGGGCTCCGGGGAAACCTGGGCCTGCGGTACCGGCGCTTGTGCGGTAGCGGTAGCTTGTATTCTGACAGGGCGTACTGGACGCCGTGTTTTGGTACATCTTCGCGGAGGCGATTTGGAAATTTTTTGGAATGAACAGACAAATGAAGTAGAGATGATTGGCCCGGCTGAATTTGTTTTTGACGGGGAAGTCGAAATCTGATATAATATAGTGTCGTATGTGAATACGGCAGGACACAAAAGCAGATACGGAGGGGTTGATTTCTGGGAAACAGAATCCATCGCAGCCCTTTGTGTCCGCTTTTCTGTTTTTAACGGAGTAACCCCAAGTCATTTTGGAAGAATATAAAAGAAAGGTGTGTATCTTACATGAGCAGAGATACCTACGAATCCCCTCTTTCCGCCCGGTATGCGGACAAGGAAATGAAGTACCTGTTTTCCCCGGACATGAAGTTCCGCACCTGGCGCAAACTGTGGATTGCCCTGGCGGAATCCGAGATGGAGCTGGGCCTGCCGGTAACACAGGAGCAGGTGGACGAACTGAAAGCCCATGCTGACGACATCAACTATGAAGTGGCAGAGGCCCGGGAAAAGGTGGTTCGTCACGACGTGATGAGCCATGTGTATGCCTATGGCCAGCAGTGTCCCAAGGCCGCCGGCATCATCCATTTGGGTGCGACCTCCTGCTATGTGGGCGACAACACCGACATTATCATCATGACCGAAGCCATGAAGATTGTCCGCCGCAAGCTGGTGGGTGTTATCCGTGTACTGGCAGATTTTGCCGAAAAATACAAGGATTTGCCGACCCTGGCTTTCACTCACTTCCAGCCCGCACAGCCCACCACTGTCGGTAAACGTGCTACCCTGTGGATTCAGGAGCTGCTGATGGATTTGGAAGACGTGGAGTATCAGCTGAGCAAGGCGAAGCTCCTGGGCTCCAAGGGCACCACCGGTACCCAGGCAAGCTTCCTGGAGCTGTTTGACGGCGACCAGGAGAAGTGCAAGACCATCGACCACAAGATTGCAGAGAAGATGGGCTACAAGACCTGCTTCCCCGTATCCGGCCAGACCTATTCCCGCAAGCTGGACAGTCAGATGCTGTCTGTTTTGAGCGGCATTGCCCAGAGCGCGGCCAAGTTCTCCAATGACATCCGCCTGCTTCAGCACCTGAAGGAAGTGGAGGAGCCCTTTGAGAAAAATCAGATTGGTTCTTCCGCCATGGCTTATAAGCGTAACCCCATGCGCAGCGAGCGCATTGCTTCTCTGGCCCGCTATGTCATCGCCGACAGTCTGAACCCGGCCATGACCAGCTCTACCCAGTGGTTCGAGCGCACCCTGGACGACTCCGCCAACAAGCGCATCAGCGTGCCCGAGGCTTTCCTGGCAGTGGATGGCATCCTGAACCTGTATATGAACGTGGCCGACGGCCTGGTAGTGTATCCCAAGGTCATCGAGCAGCACCTGCGCCGTGAGCTGCCCTTTATGGCTACCGAGAATATCATGATGGACGCTGCCAAGCGCGGCGCTTCCCGTCAGGAACTCCATGAGCGTGTGCGTGTGCACTCCATGGCAGCTTCCAAGGTGGTCAAGGAAGAGGGCGGCGAAAACGATTTGCTGGCCCGTATCGCTGCTGACCCGATTTTCGGTGTGACGCTGGAAGAATTGGAGCACATTGTGCGTCCTGAAAAATATGTGGGCCGCGCACCCTGGCAGACCGAGGAATTCCTCAATGAGACCGTGCGTCCCATTTTGAAGCAGTATGAGGATATCCCCGCTGAAACTGCGGAAATCAATCTGTAAAAGTGTTTGTCCATAAAAGTAAATAGACATTTGCCGGGGTACATTTTGTGCCCGCAGGCAGCAGCATCCAATAGAAAGGCGTGAATCAATATGGTAAAGGCAATCGTCGGCGCCTGCTGGGGCGACGAAGGAAAAGGCAAAATCACAGACGTTATGGCCGCACAGTCGGACATCGTCATCCGCTTTCAGGGCGGCAGTAACGCAGGACACACCATCATCAACAACTACGGCAAATTTGCCCTGCATCAGCTGCCCTCCGGCGTGTTTCATGGCCATATCGTGAACATCATCGGTAATGGCGTGGCACTGAGTGTGGAGAACTTTGTTAAGGAAATGGCAGAGCTGGAAAGCCGAGGCGTGCCTAAGCCGAAAATCCTCATTTCCGACCGTGCGCAAATTGTTATGCCGTACCATAAGGAATTGGACGCCATGGAGGAAGCCCGTCTTTCTTCCAAGTCTTTCGGCTCCACCAAGTCTGGCATCGCGCCCTTCTATTCCGATAAGTACGCGAAAATCGGTTTTCAGGTCAGCGAGCTGTTTGACGATAAAGACAGCATCATGGAGCGCATTGACCATGTGCTGGCACTGAAAAACGTGCTGTATACCGAGCTGTACCATCAGCCCGCCCTCAAGGCCGAGGACGTGTATAATAAGCTCATGGAGTACAAGGAGCTGCTGGCTCCCTATGTGGCGGATACCACGGAACTGCTGCATAAGGCTGTGAAGGAAGGCAAGACCATCCTGCTGGAAGGCCAGCTGGGCTCTCTGAAAGACCCGGATTTCGGCATCTATCCCATGGTTACTTCTTCCTCTACGCTGGCAGGTTACGGCGCTGTGGGCGCTGGTCTGCCGCCTTATGAGATTAAGGAAATTATCACCGTGGTCAAGGCCTATTCCAGCGCAGTGGGCGCCGGCGAGTTCGTCAGCGAAATCTTCGGCGAAGAAGC
>DYBQ01000014.1:0-25598 GCA_019418545.1 Clostridiales bacterium
CCCAAAATGGTTTTTTCATGCAAAACCGGCGTTTCCCAGGCGGTTTGAGCGCTTGTTTTCCTGCTGACACACAGCCGGTCGCGCCACACTTCCAAAAAAAAGCCCCCGGGCAAATCCATTTTTCCTCCCGCCTGCCTCACCAGCGCAGCCGCCTTCCGAATATGCACGGCTTCGGGACGCAGGCAGCCTTCTTCTTCCAAACAGCGCCGCAGCGCCCGAATCAAAACTGCTTCGTCTGCCTTTTGCAAACTCGGCACCGACAATCCCCTTTTTTCCGGCAGCCGGGCTTTTTCCACCAGTTCTCGGGCGATTTTGTCTAGGCAGCTTTCGTCCTGCCGCAAAGAATCGGCTGTGCGCACCAGCGCCTCCTCCATATTGGGATTTATTTCCCGAAGCAGCGGCAGCACCTGATGGCGCAGCCGGTTTCGGGTATAGTCAAGGCACCGGTTCGTGCTGTCCTCCCGCCACAAAATCCCGTTTTCCCAGCAATAGCCTACGGTTTCTTCCCGGCTCAGGCACAGCACCGGGCGGATAATCTTCCCCCTAACCGGCCAAATCCCGGAAAGCCCTCTGGCTCCGGCACCCTGAATCAGATGAAGCAAAACTGTCTCGGCCTGGTCACTGCGGGTATGGGCCGTGGCAATCAGCGCGCCGTTTTTTTGAGAAAGCTCCCCTAAAAAGCGATAGCGCAGCCGCCTGCCGCACTCCTCCAGCCCTTCTCCTGTCGCCTTGGCCTGTTTTGGCACATCAGCTCGAAAAACACGCAGCTCCAGCCCCATGTCCCGACACCAATTTCGGACAAATTCTTCGTCCCCGTCGGCCTCTTCCCCACGGATTCCGTGGTTTACATGGGCGCACAGCAGCCGCTCCTTCCCTACAATTTGAAAAAGGATATGCGTCATAGCCATGGAGTCGGCGCCCCCGGACAGGGCACAGACAATGCTATCCTCCCCGGACAGCATCCCCTCTTCCTCCATAAACTTTTGTACTCGTTTCAAAACATCTTTACTCATGGCGGAACATCTCCTGAGAGGTAAACCGCATAAATTCTCCCTGCCAGTGCAGCGGCACGGTTTTAATTTCGCCATGGCGGTTTTTGGCTACAATACATTCCCCGCTGTTGCGGTCGCTGTCTTCACTGGGGCCGTTTTCATTCTGATAATAATCCTCACGGTACAAAAACAGCACGATGTCCGCGTCCTGCTCGATAGAGCCGGAATCACGCAAATCCGAAAGCACAGGCCGATGCTCTGTACGCTTTTCGCTGCCACGGGCCAACTGGGAAAGGGCCATAACAGGAATATTCAGCTCTTTGGCCATAATCTTAAGATTTCGGGTAATTTCCGAAATTTCCTGCACACGGCTTTCAATCCGTTTGGCACTGTTCATCAGCTGCAAATAGTCGATGATGACCAAATCCACATTTTTGAGCCTTCGGATTTTCGCCTTCATCTCCGGCACGGTAATATTGGAGTTGTCGTCCAGGTAAATGTCGGCTTTCGCAAGAATATCGCCGCCCTCCACCAGCCGGGACCATTCTCCTTCGTCCAGTTCACCGGTGCGCAGCTTGGTACCGCCCACCAGCGCTTCGGTGGAAAGGAGACGGGAAGCCAGCTGTTCACGGCCCATTTCCAGTGAGAAAAAGGCCACCCGTTTTTTACATGTGACCGCCGCATGACGGGCAATATTCAAAGCAAAGCTGGTTTTACCCATGCCGGGACGGGCAGCCAGAATAATTAAGTCAGAACGGTTGAGACCGGTAATGGTGTCATCCAGTTCACCAATCCCGGTGGGGATGCCCCGATACAAATCCCTGTCAGGGGAATTGAGCCTGTCCAGCCGTTCAAAGGTTTCAATAATCACTTGCCCTAGTGGCTGGAGCCCCTGCATATTTTTGCCCCGCCGGATATCAAATATGCGCTGTTCCGCCGAATCCAGCAGTGTGGAAGCCTCCACCCCGCCTTCCATGGCATCCTCCAAAATCTGCCGGGCGGCCAAAATCAGCGTGCGCACATCATATTTATCCCGCACAATTTGGGCATAGGTTTCCACGCCGGAAATGGACGGCACGATTTGTGCCAGCTGCATGAGATAGACCTTTCCGGTTGCCTCATCGAAGCTGCCGTTTTCTTTGAGAGTTTCTAAAACGGTAATAAAGTCCACCGGTTTTCCGGCTGTAAACAGCTCCAGCATAGCCTCATAAATCAGGCCGTTGTTCACACCATAAAAATAATCAGGCCTGGGCAAAAATTCCGTCACCTTGTCCATACAGGAGGAATCCAGCAAAATAGCACCCAGTACTGACTGCTCGGCTTCCGGGCTAAAGGGCATTGCAGCGCCGGGGAAAGTTTGAAGGGAATTGGAATTCTTGCTGTCTGGCATACATAACCTCTCCTTTCCCCCCAGGCGGCCGAAAGAGGCAGCGGGGGAATTTGTGATAAAAGCGGGAAAAACCTGACAGCAGAAAACAGCTGTCAGGCTGATTGATAAAATGGGTACATAGGGAGGCAATTCGCCTCTTTCGTGCGGACAGAGTCAAAACTCAAATGCTATTGCCCCGCACACAGTCATAAAAGACCATTGCTTTTACAGCATTGACCAGCTCAGTCAATAAAAGCCCCACTCTCTCAAATTTTCGCAGAATCGGGCGAAAAATTATTCCGCCACCATCACATACACTTTTGCTGTGATTCCGGCATACAGCTTAATCTCGCAGGAGTAGGTGCCGAATGCCTTAATATCCCCGTCAATGGCGATTTTGCGCTTATCAATCTCTACACCAAACTGCTCTTTCAAAGCTTCGGCAATTTCCTTTGCCGTCACCGAGCCGAACAACCGGCCGCCCTGACCGGCTTTGGCTGTCAGCCGCACAGTTTTTCCTTCCAGAATACCGGCTGCCTTTTTGGCTGCTTCGGTTTCTGTCTTCACTTTGTATGCCTTGGCCTCTTCTGCGTTTTTCAGCTCGTTCATGGCCTGGGCATTGGCCTCCTTGGCCAGCTTTTTCGGGAACAGGAAGTTTCTGGCATATCCGTCAGAAACATTCACCAGCTCTCCCTTTTTACCGCTTCCCTTTACGTCTGCAAGCAATACTACTTTCATATGGCAATACCTCCTGTATCATACTCGATTTTCATTATTTTGGCACAACATCCCTCAGGGTACGTCATGCTGTGTCGCAGAATCCAGCTGCTCATTGAGCACCGAAATCAGCCTTTGCCGGGCGTCGCGCAAATTGGAGTTTTCCAGCTGAGCCCCAGCCATCGTCAAATGGCCGCCCCCGCCCAGCGCCTCCATAAGAATCTGCACATTCACGTCCCCCAGAGAACGGGCCGAAATACTCACCGTATTCCCCGTTTGGAACAGCACAAAAGAGGCTGTAATCCCCTGAATCGACAAAAGTTCATCGGCAGCCTGTGCTGATGCCACCCGGATATCCGGGATGTTTTCAGCGGAACAGGCAATGGCGCAGTTATTATAAATCTCCGCGCTGGAAACCAGCTGGGATTTTGCTTTATATGTATCGATGCTGTTGGAAAACAGCCGTTTCACTTCCACGGTATCCGCCCCTCGCCGGCGCAGATAGGCCGACGCTTCAAAGGTACGCACACCGGTTCGCAGCACAAAACTCTTTGTGTCCAGCATAATGCCGGCCATCAATGCCTCGGCCTCTACCCGGCTCAAACAGTTGCTGCTGATATACTGCACCAGTTCTGCCACCATTTCGGAAGCCGAACTGGCATAAGGCTCATGATAAAACACAATGGCATGTTCAATATGCTTCACCATCATACGGTGATGGTCAATCACTACTACCCGGGAAGCTGCCCGCAGCACGTCGGGACTCTCCACAAAAGTGGGGGAATGGGTATCTACCACAATCAGCAGGGTGCGGGGCGTCATCATGGGAAGAGCCTCCCAAGGAGAAATAAAGACCTTTCTGTCCTGGGCAACTTTTTCCATACTGGTAATAATCTGTTTTGCCAGGGATTGCTCCCTTTCAATTACAATATAGGCTTCGTGTCCCAGTCCCTTTGTAACTGCACTCCACATACCAACAGCCGCACCCACCGAGTCCAAATCACTGGACTTGTGGCCCATAATCAGCACCACATCACTGGCATTCACATGGTCGGAAAGGGTAGCAGCAATAACTCTCGTACGAACCTTATCCCGTTTTTCAACGCCCTTGGAAAGCCCGCCGAAAAACTCATAGGCGTCGTCCTTCTGCTTCACAGCCACCTGGTCGCCGCCGCGGCCCAGCGCCATGTCCAGCGCCTGCCTGGCCCAGTGCTCGCTCTCCTGCAAGTCCACCGCGCCCCGGCCTATGCCGATGGAAACCGTGGCCCTGCGGCCCTCCTGGGTTTTAATCTCCCGGACCTTATCCAGAATTTCAAACCGCTTTTCCTTGGCTGCGGCAATGTGGGATTCGTCGGTCATCATCAAGAACCGGCTTCCCGAAAGCTTTTTCAAAAAGCCTCCCATTTCCTGGGCCCAGCGGCTCAGTGCGCCTTCCACCTCCGAAGAAATCCGGGCGTCCTCCATGCCGGAAGAATCCCTTGCCAGCTCTTCCCGGTTATCAAAAGCAATAATTGCTACCACCGGCCGTTTTTCGTTGTACCGGCGGTTAATTTCCTTATAATACGTATCGTCGATAAAATACAGCACATAGCCCCGCACGGTACGGATCGCATGTACCGTGTATTCCCTGTCCTGAATGGTCACAGCCGTCCCTTTGTCCACCGCCACCTGATGCAGCGTTTTGGGATAAATCAAGCGCAGCGCGTTTTCTCCCCGGATGTCCTTCCTTCCGCTGATGGCCTGGAGAAACACCTGATTGGCCCACACCAAATCGCCTTCTTCGGCCACGGCAGCCACTGGGATAGAAAAGGAATTGAGCGCTTCATAATCCTGGGCGGTCAACACATTTTTGGCCGCGCGCACAGCACTGCCCACATGGGCCTTAAACTTCTTTTCCCCTACCAGCACTATGACAAACGCGGCAATGGCAATCACCAGTTCCACCACAAAGGCGGCCGGGCTGTAAAGGAGGCTGACTACCGCCATGCACAGCGTGGCAACCACCATAACATAATAGATCGGTGATGAAATCCAAATCCTGCGACGCTTCAATTCCAACGACTCCTTTGCAAAATCAATCGGAAACGGGACGACCTTTCCCCCATCAGACCTCCATAATAATCGGGAGGATCATGGGGCTTCTGCGGGTACGCTCATACAGCAGCCGGGAAAGCCCTTCCTTGATACGGGTTTTCAGCGTTCCCCAATCGTGGACGTCTCCCTGGGCGCTGTTTTCCAGTATAGTATACACCAGTTTTTTGGCTTCGTCCATAAGCGGTTCCGATTCCCGCACATAAACGAACCCTCTTGACACCACATCCGGACCGGAAAGCACCTTTCCTGTACCGGCGGCGATGGTACACACCACCACAATCAGGCCGTCCTCGCCCAGATGTTTGCGGTCACGGAGCACAATGCTGCCCACATCGCCCACACCCAGGCCGTCTACCATCACCCGGCCTGCGGGTACCGACGGCAAGACTTTCATATAATTTTCATTCAGCTCCACACAGCTGCCTACGTCGCCGATGAAGATGTTTTTGTCTTCCATCCCCATGGCTCTTGCCAGGCCGGCGTGTTTGCGCAGATGCTTCTGCTCGCCGTGAACGGGAATAAAGTACCGGGGCCGGACAATGCCCTGCATCAGTTTCAGCTCTTCCTGGCAGGCGTGGCCGGACACGTGGACTTCATACATGGATTCATACACCACGCTGCATCCCCGTTTCAGCAGCTCATCCACCACGGTGCCCACCATTTTCTCGTTTCCGGGAATGGGACGGGCAGAAATAATAATTGTATCCCCGGGGCCTACCTCCACTTTCCGGTGGTCGGCAAATGCCATGCGGGTCAAAGCGGACATAGGCTCGCCCTGGCTGCCGGTAGTCACCAGCACAATCTGCTCTTTCGGATACCGGTTAATCAAATCAATATCAATCAAAACCCCATCCGGGATTTCCAGATATCCTAATTCCACAGCAATTCCCATCACATTCAGCATACTGCGGCCAGACAGGGCAACTTTTCGACCATATTTCACCGCACAGTTGATAATTTGCTGGACGCGGCTGATATTGGAAGCAAAGGTGGCGATAATCAGCCGGTCTTTCTCAGCTTGTTTAAACAAATTATCAAAAGAAGCAAACACTTTTTGTTCCGTCTGGGTATAGCCCGGGCGCTCTGCGTTGGTAGAGTCGGCCATCAGGGCCAGCACGCCCGCTTTGCCCAGTTCGGCAAAGCGGCCCAAATCAATCATCCCGCCCTGGGTAGGGGTACAATCAATTTTAAAGTCACCGGTATGCACCACAGTACCCGCCGGGCTGTGAATGGCAAAGCCCACAGCATCGGAAATCGAGTGGTTTACATGGATAAATTCTACGCTCATGCAGCCCATTTTTACCGTTTCGCCAGGCTGAGTCACATGCAGCTGCACCCGGTTCTGCAGCCCATGCTCCCGCAGCTTTCCTTCCACCAGTCCAAGAGTCAGGGCGGTGCCATAAATGGGCAGATTCATTTTTTTCAAAAGATAGGGCAGGGCGCCAATGTGGTCCTCATGACCATGGGAAAGGACGATTCCACGGATTTTATCAGCGTTGCGCTCGGCAAAAGTAAAATCGGGAATTACCAAATCAATTCCCAGCATATCCTCTGTGGGGAACGCCAGCCCACAGTCCACAATCAGCATGTCGTTGCCGCATTCAAACAGGGTAAAGTTCTTTCCAATCTCATTCAAACCGCCCAGGAAATATACCTTCATAGAAGGCTTTTGAGCTGCCTGGCGGCCTCTCCCCTTTTTAGCAGCAGGCTTTTTCACCGAACGGGAAGGCTCACTCTTCTTTCCACGGGGCGGCATTTCCATTTCCTCTGCTGCCATTGTTTTTTGCCGTTTCGGGGGGACTACCCGCTGATACAAGGGCATATCTGCCGGTTTAGCCGCCTTTTTGCTCGTTCTTGGGCGGCGAGTTTTGTTTTCCATTTCCTGAACGGCAGTCGTATTCTTTTTTACCACGCAATAACCTCCAGTTTTGGCACAACAGGCAAGGCTTCTCCGCAACGGGCGGCAGAAGCTGCGCGTCTGTCTGCTGCCAATTATATATAATATAACAAAACAATCTGTCTTTCACAGAGTCCCAACCTCCAGCAC
Organism: Clostridiales bacterium; assembly: GCA_019418545.1. Lineage (GTDB taxonomy): Bacteria > Bacillota > Clostridia > Oscillospirales > Acutalibacteraceae > Heritagella_A. The sequence goes on from DYBQ01000014.1 coordinate 7,220, forward strand.
ACGGCCGCTTTTACAGGGACTCCCGGGAAAACCCAGCAGGTTTTCACTCCGGCAGATTGAAACGTTCTGTAAAAAAGCGTGATTTCCCCGCCGAAACGCGGGAGCAAATCCGCCAAACAGGGGAAAATATACCCAAACAACAGGTTTTCCCACTGCAAACCAAAAAGCACGAACAGAATATTCTTAATTATTTTACTCTACATAGCCTTTAGTGTCAAGAGATTTACCGGGGGGAAGCCTGTCTTTGCCGAAAATCTATTTCCATCCCATAAAGGTTTTTTGTAGTATTTCCCAAATTTTTCATCTTATTCCCCACCGCCATTTATCAATAAATTTCAACCCTTGCGCCTATATGCAAAAAGATGTATCATACTCACCAGACAGGAAGAGGAAAGAGATGAAAACCTATGAAAGAAATCTATGCAGACCATGCAGCCACATCACCGCTTCTGCCGCAGGCGTTACACGCCATGATGCCGTTTTTAACAGAAATATATGGGAACCCCTCAGGGCTTTATGCGCAAGGCCGGAAGGCCCGGAAAGGGGTGGAGGAAGCCCGCTGGAAAATTGCCGGATGTTTGGGAGCGTCCCCGGACGAGATTTTTTTTACCAGCGGAGGAACCGAGTCGGACAATTGGGCGATAAAGGGAGCCGCAGAAACCATGGCACAGGCAGGAAAAAGGCACATCATTTCCACTGCCTTTGAACATCCAGCCGTATTGCGGACGCTGGAAACCCTCAAGCGCCAAGGATACTCTGTCACGCTTCTTCCTGTGGAGCCCGAAGGCACAGTTTTGCCGGACAGCCTGCGAAAAGCGATTCGACCAGACACCGGGCTGGTGTCGGTAATGGCAGCCAACAACGAAACCGGAGTACTCCAGCCGGTGGAAGAAATGGGGCAAATCTGCCGGGAAGCCGGCGTCCTGTTTCACACCGACGCAGTACAGGCGGTGGGAAACCTTCCTTTTTCTCTACAGGACTCCTCTATCGACATGCTGTCATTATCCGGCCACAAGCTGGGCGGGCCAAAGGGAACCGGAGCGCTATACATCCGCCGGGGCCTGCTGATTTCGAGCCTGATAGACGGCGGCGGACAGGAAAGCAATCGCCGCAGCGGCACCGAAAACACAGCGGGCATTGTGGGGCTGGGGGCTGCTATGGAAACCATGTACGATAATCTTTCGGAGCGCACCCGGTATATTACCGGCCTGCGGCTTCGTTTGGAGAAAGAAATTTTAAAAATCCCCGGAACTCACCTGCACGGCGTTGCCTCTCCCCGGCTTCCGGGAATTGTCAACGTTGGATTCGAGGGGGTAGCCGGCAGCACACTCATGCTGATGCTCAGCCGCCGGGGCATTTGCTGTTCCACAGGCTCTGCCTGTTCCAGCTGTTCCCAAAAGGGAAGCCATGTTCTCCGAGCCATGGGGATTTCGGAAGAAATGGCAAAAGGCTCTTTGCGGTTTTCCCTCGGCGCCGAAAACACGGATGAGGATATAACGGCAATCATTGAGGCACTGCAAGAGACAGTTTCCTTTCTCCGCACCACTTTTCCGTCCGGTGGATAAATAATTTTGTCTCCCTACAAAAAACAGGAGCCGGTGTACAAACTTACACCAGCTCCTGTTTTTTTACCCTTCTTTTTTCTGCTTTTGGCGTTTTTCCCGGAGCCTGCGGAAAAAATCCTGCAAAAGCCCCGCCGCCTCTTCTTCCATAAACCCCGCTGTTACCTGCGGGTGATGATTATATGGCATGGAAAACAAATCCGTCACCGAGCCGCACGACCCGGCTTTCTTGTCATAGGCTCCAAAAACCACCTGCGGAATCCGTGCGTTGATAATCGCACCCGCACACATGGGGCACGGCTCCAGCGTCACATATAAGGTACATTGCCACAGCCGCCATCCACCAAGCGCCCGGCAGGCTCCATCAATGGCTTCGATTTCCGCATGGCACAGGGCATTTTTCCCCATTTCCCGGCGGTTCCGGCCTTCGGAAATCACCTTTCCGCCATATACTACCACAGCTCCCACCGGGACTTCTCCCTCTGCTGCCGCTTCTTTAGCCAATTCCAGCGCCCGCAGCATAGGCTCCCGTGATGGGACAAACACTCTTTCTTCCATTATGTGTTCCCCAAGCAGCTCAGGGCGAAAAAGGCAAAAAAGGCTATAAAGCCCGGATTGCTCACAAAAGCCCACATTCTTGCCGATAATGGCAGCAGCCCTGCCACATATCGCCGCCGGAAAAATTCTCTGCGCCGCCGGAATAAAATGACAAACGACACGATTCCCAACACAATCAGGCCATAAAACAGCACCACATTGAGCATTTGATAGGCTTCTTCACTGATATAGGACCCTACAAAATCAAACAGCAGCGAAATTCCGTTGTTAATGGCATGAATCACAATCGGAATCCACAAATTATTGGTACGAATCATGATAAAGGCCAGGATAAGTCCCACCAGGAATGTAAAGGCAAACTGCATCAAATTCCCATGATAAAACGCGAACAGCAATGCCGAGCCAAATACAGCAAATCCGTCTCCAAACTTGCGCAGCTGAGACAAAATCACACCCCGGAAGGCCAATTCCTCCACCAGCGGCGGGATTACCGCAATTTGAATGGCCGACAGTATGATGGCAAAGGGAGTCTCTGCTGAAACCACGTCCGGCATGGGAGCGCTTACACCGCTTTCCTGCAAAATCACCGCAATGATATTAGCGGGAATATTGGTAATCATACAAAAGCCAACGCCAAACAGCACCAGCAATAATGAAGTTCCTGCGCCCACCTTTTCAAACCGGAAGGTTTCATTTACTGGCAGATGCATAAACATCACACATAATAAAAACGGAAGCGCTACCGCCACTATGTACACTGCGCTTACCAGCAGATAATACATGGTAGGGGACATTCCGCCGCTTTCCAAAAATTCTTTGGAAAAAGGGTATCCCACTGCGACTAAAAATTGGCTGCATAGCATACTCAGCCCAATCATCAATGCCTGTACAGCAAAGTTTGCCCATCCCATCACATTGGAAACATGGCGGATTTTTTTCTTTTCCTGCCACTCAGGCGTTTCCCAATAGGGGACCTGCGGCGGAAAAGGGCTGTTCTGAGGCCAGCCGCCGCTGCCATATCCGTTTTGATATGGAGGAAATCCATTTGTCATAGGTATCAACACCTGCCCTTTCTTTCCTTAACAAAGCCTTATCCAAAGCAGCAGCCAAGCTGCTGCCTTTTTGTGTATTTTGTGTATTTAATTATTATGCACCAGAAGAAAAGGTTCTGTCAACGGGATTTTGACAAAAAGCCCATCATTTCAAAACCAAATTTTCCGTTAGAATTTATTTGAAAATTCCTGCAGCAGCCAGCCTAAAGCAGACTGTACTGTGTCGGTACCAATCACAATTTCGCCGTTTTCCACATAGAGATTCGTCAGGCCAATGTTAATGTCTACCCCGTATTCACTCAAAGGAATGCTGGGAGTTTCCATTACCAGGCAGTCTCCGTCCCAATAGATTTCCTCAGGCAGCTTTTCCTCTGCCAGTGAGAGTACAAAGGACGGCGGAAGAGACAAAGTGCCCATCCCGGCTTCCAGCACCTGAATCCGCAGTGTTTTCTCTTCAAAGGCAACGGATGCCCGGCACCAAGCCGTTCCCTGCAGCCAGCCGCTATCCACCGGCGCCCACACTTTTAGGGTATTGTCTTCCTCTACCTTCAAAATCAAGCCTTTCAGCGTTTTGTTGTCTTGTCTGTCCCCAAGATAGGTTAAAAAGCCATTCAGTTCTTCCCCAGTCAAATGGATTTCTCCACTGGTCAGGGCGCCTTTTACCGCATCCCCCACCATAGCAGAGGAAGGCTCCGGCGCTGTTTCTCCGGTTTCCGGCCCTACCTGCCATGTAAGAGAAACATACAAGTAAATCAGTGCCGCCGCCAGCACCGCAGCACACCCGAGAATAACCGCAAGTACTTTCTTTTTTCCCTTCAAAAAATACCCCTTCTTCCTTGTTTATTTCAGCTCGGCAATGGTCACGCCGCTTTCGCCCTCACCAAAAACGCCCAGCCGATAGCTTTTTATGGAAGGATGCGTCCGCAAATGCTGCTGCACCGCTGAACGCAATGCGCCGGTGCCTTTGCCGTGGATAATGGTAATTTGATGGATGCCCGTCAAAATGGCGTGGTCGATGTACTGGTCCAGCGTCATCAGGGCTTCCTCTACCATCTGTCCCCGCAAATCCACCTCGTTAATGGAGCGTCCGCTGGGGCTTTCCTGCCCCTGTGCCCCTCTGGCAACCGAACGGGTCACACGGCGCTCCCGGCGATTTGGCCCAGCAGGGGCGGCATTTTTCGGCTCCTTGATGAGCCGCAGATTGGACATAGGCACACGGGTTTTAATAATACCCGCCTGTACCAATACCTGATTGCCGTCCTTTGGCAGCTCCAGCACCACGGCTTTTTTGTCAATATCAAAAATCAGCACATTATCCCCTACCTGCAAGGGCCGGGGCAGTTTATACCCTTCATCCTGCTTTCTGCCGTGTACCGGGTCGGCGGTGTCCTCCAGCTTTTTCATGCCGGAGCGCAGACGGGCTTTTTGTTCGGCAGAAAGGGTTTTGTTCTGTTGACGGCGCAGTTCATCCATCTCGTTTAGCAGGGTGTCAATCTGCGCCCGGGTACGGGCCACCAGCTGAGAGGCCTGCTGACGGGCTTTTTCCAGCTCCTGCCCGGCTTCCTTTTCCACCTGACGGCGCTTGTCTTCCGCTGCCCGGCGGGCTTCTTCGGCTTCCCGGCGCAGCAGGTCCAACTTTTTGCGCTCAAATTCCAGCTTCTGACGGCTGGCTTCCAAATTCTGCACCACGTCCTCAAACTGGGAGTTTTCCTCGGAAACCAGCGACTTGGCCCGGTCAACAATGGCAGGCTCCATTCCCAGCCGCAGGGAAATGGCGAAAGCATTGGAGCGTCCCGGCACACCAATGAGCAGACGGTAGGTAGGCCGCAAGGTGGCAACGTCAAATTCACAGCAGCCGTTTTCCACGCCGGGGGTTTGCAGCGCATAGGCTTTCAGCTCGGCATAGTGGGTGGTGGCAGCCATACGCACACCCTTTTCCCGCAAAGCTTCCAAAATGGACATGGCCAGCGCCGCGCCCTCGATGGGGTCGGTACCTGCGCCCAGTTCGTCCAGCAGTACCAGGCTTTTGTTGTTTGCCTGCCCCATAATCCGAATAATGTTGGTCATATGGGCAGAGAAGGTGGAAAGGGACTGCTCAATGCTCTGCTCGTCACCGATGTCCACCAACATCTGGTCGAACACGGAAACCTCGCTCTCATCCGCCACCGGCAGCATCAGGCCGCACATGGCCATCAAAGTAAGCAGGCCGATGGTTTTCAGCGAAACGGTTTTACCGCCGGTATTGGGGCCGGTGATAACCAGGGTATCAAAGGTTTCGCCCAGAGAAATGTCGGTGGGCACCACCTTTTCTTTGGCAATCAGGGGATGCCGGGCCTGCTTTAAATTGATTCGGCCCATATCATTGACCCGGGGCATGGATGCCTTCATTTTATAGGCCAGGTTGCCTTTTGCAAAAATGACATTCAGCTCCACCGCCGCCTGATAGCTTTGAATAATGCCATCGGCAAAAGAACCTACTTCGCCGGAAAGCTCCAGCAGAATCCGCTCAATTTCCGCCTGCTCTTTGGAAAGGAGCACCCGGATTTCGTTGTTGGCTTCCACCACACCCATAGGCTCCACAAACACAGTGGCACCGCTGGAGGAGGTGTCGTGAATCAGGCCGGGAATCTCGCCCCGACACTCGGACTTGACCGGCACCACATAGCGCCCAGAGCGCATGGTGACGATGGGGTCCTGCAAGTATTTCTGATAGGCGGGGGAACGAATCATTTTGTCCAGCTGTTCCCGCACCCGACCGGAAGCGTTTCTAATTTTCCTGCGGATATTGGCCAGCTCGGGGGAAGCGTTGTCGGCCACTTCCTCTTCATTCTGCACCACGGCAAAAATTCGCTCTTCCAGATATTTGTTGGGGGCCAGCGCTTCAAACCGCCAGTCAATGCGGGTTTTCATGCCTTCGCTTTTGCTGCGCCATTCGGTAATCCCCCGAATATTCCGCAGCACACCGCCAATACGCAGCAGCTCCGTCAGGTTCAAAGTTCCTCCGGCTTCGGCCCGGCGCAGGGCATTGGTCACATTTTTCAGCCCGCCAAAGGAAGGGGCGCCAAACCGTGCCATCATCACATAGGCATCGTCGGTTTCCCCCAGCATCCGCTGCACCTCTTCGAGAGAAGAAGCGGGCTTAATTTCCCGGGCCAGTGTGGCCGCGTCGTCACAGGCGGTCTCTTCGGCCAGCAGGTGAAGAATTTTGTCCAGTTCCACCGCCCGCCAATGCCGCCCGGCAATTTCGGTATTCATATGTTTGTACCTCCAAAAGGGATAAAACTTGTTTAAGGATTTTCGGGCGGCTGATAGCCGCCCCTACAGGATGATGACAAAAAATCGCTGCAATCCGTAGGACAGGCGCACATGCAGTTGCGCCCCTACATGACAAGGTGAACTCCCCCTGACACTTCGTGCCCCCCCTCCTTGAGGGGGGCTATTCGGCTCCCTCAAGGAGGGAGCTGTCTGCGAAGCAGGCTGAGGGAGTGCGGGCGCATGATATACGCCCCTATCCTTCCATCTGATGATAAAATTCCAGTGTGGAAAAACTCCGCTGCAATGTATGTATCACATACCGCTCCGACGCCTTGGCCACCTGCTTCAAGCCTTCCGGGGAAAGCTGAAAAGAAAACAGCTTGTCAAAATCCGCATAAATGCTGTGGCGCAAGGCCGTTACCATCCCCTTTTGCAGAGGAATCGCTTCTTCCGAAAGTGCCCCGGCACAATTGGTACACAACAACGTGCCGGAACGGGGCAAAAACAGCATGGTGTCCGCTTCATAACAGCCGCAGCCCTGACAGTACAGCAAATCCGGCATATAGCCGGAAAAGCTCATCATCCGCATTTCCACCACCATTTTCAGCAGCAGCGGCGGCCGGGCGTTTTTGGAAAGAAAATACAGCGCGTTGAGCATCAGCCGCAAATAGTCCTCTGCAGGGCTTTCCTCCGGGGTCAGCACGCCTGCCAGCTCGCAAAAATATTGCGCCAGCGCCAGCCGGGCAATGTCCTCCCGCAGGCCGAAAAAGCTCTCTTTGGGCCGGGCGTCATCGATGATGACCCGTTCCCGGCCCTTAAACACAGAGAACTGGGAATAACACAGCAAACTGGTACCGGAAGCCTTAGCACTGCGAATGGTTTTGGCCTGTCTGGCAAATCCTCGAAGAATCCCCGCACTGCGGGTGAGCAGCGTTACCAGCCGGTCGCTCTCCCCCACAGTCTGCTCCCGGATGACCAGCCCGTCCGTTTCGATTCGCATCTATGCCGTCCTCCTTCATGCTTCCCGCCGTGCAGCGGTGCAGGCGGCTGTATTGCAGATACGCCTGCACACTGCCCGTGCGGCAAAAACATTCCCACGCAGTCCGTTCATCCATGTTCACGCCTCCTTGCCTTTTATAAATAGAGTATTTGTAAAAGGCCCCAAGGTATGAATGGAAAATAATTGTTTGTTCGCCTTTTTCCGGCAGACTTTTCGCCGGATTTATGGTATTCAGCCGTTAAAATCCGTTTTGTCATAGCCGAGGGTATGGAGCACCGCTTCCCGGTTGCGCCAGTCCTCCTTGACCTTGACCCACAATTTCAAATTGATTTTGCATCCGAAAAACTTTTCCATGTCCTGGCGGGCATAGGTGCCCACTTTTTTCAGCATGGAGCCGCCTTTTCCGATAATAATGCCCTTGTGGCTTTCCCGCTCGCAGAAAATCACCGCGTCAATATCCGTTGCCGAGCCGTCCTCCCGCTCGCGCATCCGCTCCACAGCCACAGCGGTTCCGTGAGGGATTTCCCTGTCCAGCAGGCGCAATAGCTTTTCCCGGACCATTTCGGCAGCCAGCACCCGCTCGGGCTGGTCGGTAAGGGTATCCTCGTCAAAGAAATGACCGCCGGGCTGGCACAGCTTTTCCAGCTCCCCAATCAGTTCTTCCACGCCGCTGCCGTCCTGGGCGGAAACAGGCACCACAGCCTCAAAGGGGAACATAGCAGAAAGCTCTGCAATTTGCGCCATAAGCCGTGTTTTGTCCTCCAGCAAATCGATTTTGTTAATGGCCAGCAGGGCAGGCATCCCAGACTTTTGAAAACGCTCGATTAAGTCCCGGTCGGCAGGGGAAATTTTCTCCCCGGCCTCCACCACCAGCAGCCCGGCATCCACATTGGCCACCGACTCTGTAACGGATTTTACCATATAATCCCCTAACCGGCTGCGGGACTTGTGCAGGCCGGGGGTATCCAGAAACACCAGCTGGTTTTCGCCCCGGGTGAGCACGCCCATAATCCTGGTGCGGGTGGTTTGGGGCTTACTGGACACAATCGCCACTTTCTGGCCCAGCATCCGGTTTAATAGGGAGGATTTCCCCACATTTGGTCTTCCTACAATGGCGACAAAAGCCGCCTTATCTTCCTGACGATATTCCATGCATAACTCCTTTTGTCATTTTATTTATCAATCCGTTTTCTATATCAAACAAAAATTATCTTGCAGAAAAAACATCCGCGTGGATATAACGCCCCTATTTTTTCCGCAGCAATGTTAGCGGTACCACTATCACTGTACCAGCCGCCACGATTGCCAGAGCGAAAAATACCCCCAGACAAACCCAAAACGGAGCTTTCACCAGCCACAACACGGCCATCATCAGCCAGACAACTCCCCCACACACCAGAGATAGTGTTCCGGCTGTCCGGTTGGCAAACTCCCAGGCTTCGCGGCTTTTCTCGGCATCTTCTACATGGTATCCCACTTGGGTGGATGGATAAACAGAATGTTTTTTAAACACACCCCATCCCACTACCAAAAGAATCAAACCCAATACAGCATAAACAAGCAAAAGTCCCGGTTTCATCCTGACCTTCCCCTTTCGGTTGATAGAAAGCTGCAAACTTTCCCTGTACCACTGCTCCTATTGTAATCCACCGCCGCCAGCGTGTCAAACCCTTCCGGGTGTTTCTTAAAAAATTTACACCATACAAAATCAGCTTCCACCCAATTTACAGGGCGGAAGCCGATTGATTTTCTATTTGTGGTGCAGTATCTGCAGCCTTTCCAGTATTGGCCCCGGTCCCCAGTGGATAAACGCCAGCGCCGCCGCTACCGACAGCATAAGCAAGGGCAGCCGCCACCAGCAGACTGTGAAAAACTTCCAAATCACCGTAAATACTTCCGGCTTCCAGAACAAGCACACGCCCACCCCGACAGCAAACAATGCACATACCAGCACTGCCCCGGCAGCTGTATCCTTCACTACCTTTGCCCATTGGCTAAAGCCTTCGGTGTCCCTGTCGCACAGCCTTTCAATGGAAGTGTTCACCACCTCGGCACACAGCACCAGTCCAAAGGTGAGGAATAATATGGCATATTCTGTAGCACCCAGCCCAAAAAAGCCAGAAAACCCAACCACATACAGCGCGGTCACCATGTGAATCCGCATGTTTCTTTCCTGCAAAAGGCAATATCCGATTCCTTGCAGCGCTGCCCCCAGGCTTTTATAAAAAGGCCTCTTACGATTCATCGCCAAAGGTATAAGCGCTGGAAGCAGGCAGTCCCAGCATGCTCATGACATTCTCTTCCTTTTCGCGCATACGGACCCGCTCGATACCGCCGTTTTCGTGGTCATAGCCCAGCAGATGCAGCATGGAATGAGCCGTTAAGTATCCCACTTCCCGCTCAAAGCTGTGGCCATACCGTTTGGCCTGCTCCAAAGCCTTGGGAATCGAAATCACGATATCGCCCAAAATCTTGGCGCCGGTGTTATGGTTCTCGTCATACACGCCGTTCTCGCCCATGGGGAAAGACAGCACATCCGTAGAAATATCCTTGCCCCGATATTCCCGGTTCAGCTCCTGAATCTGGTCGTTATCTACAAAGGTCACGCTGATTTCTGCGGAATAGGGGAATTTCTCCATACGAAGCACCGCGTTGCAGCAGCGGCGCACCAGCATCCGCATTCCGGTAGGAATTTTAACAGCTTTTTGTTTATTGGTGATAATTACTCTTATTTTTTCCATTTCTTGCGCCAGCCTCCTCGTATTTTTCATAAGCCTTAATAATTTCCTGTACCAATCTGTGACGGACAACATCCCGCTCGGTAAAACGGAAAATCGCAATGTCCTCCACGTTTTTCAAAATTCTCATGGCGTCCTTTAACCCGGAACGCTTTCCATCCGGCAAATCGATTTGGGTAATGTCGCCGGTAATGACCATTTTGGAATTAAACCCTAACCGGGTCAAAAACATTTTCATCTGCTCCGGTGTGGTATTCTGCGCTTCGTCCAGAATAATAAAGCTGTCATCCAATGTGCGGCCTCTCATATAGGCCAGAGGCGCTACCTCGATATTGCCTCTCTCCACATATTTCTGATAGCTTTCTGCGCCCAGCATATCAAACAATGCATCATACAGCGGCCGCAGATAGGGGTCCACCTTCTGCTGTAAATCCCCGGGCAAAAATCCCAGCTTTTCCCCCGCTTCCACTGCCGGGCGGGTCAGGATAATCCGGTTGATTTCCTGTGCCCGGAAGGCTGTCACCGCCATGGCAACTGCCAGATACGTTTTACCGGTACCAGCCGGCCCCACACCAATGGTCACGGTGTGGGAACGAATGTCGGAGCAATATTGTTTCTGGCCAATGGTTTTGGGCTTTACTGGCTTTCCCTTGCTGGTAATGCAGATACAGTCCCCGCCAAGCGACTGCAGCTTCTGTTCGGACCCTTCATTGACCATGGAAATACAGTAGCGGACATTCTGCTCTGTGAGAGCCTCTCCCTTGTTAATCAGGTTCAAAAGGCTTTCAATGGCCCGCACTGCCCGGTAAACACATTCGGCATCGCCAGAAACCTTAATTTCCGAATCCCGGTTGACAATGCTCACGCCATACTCTTTTTCCAGCAGCCGGACATTGCTGTCAAAGCTGCCGAACAGAGCTGCAGCCTGCTCCATTCTGTCAATATTGAGTCTCTGTTCAAACATAGCATCACCTTGATATTCCCAAAAATTATGGAGCATTTGGCAGAGAATAAAATCATTTTTATCCTGTATTTTTCCTTTTTCCAGGGAGCTCCAAAAAAACATTTTCCGCTGCCGGAAAATTTTCGTATTTATTATATCACATCTGTGGCCGCTCGTCATTAAATATTTCATAAAAAAATTAACAAATTTTAGCTCATTTATACAGTATTTATCACATATCCCTCGAGAGAAACCACGCCCATTTCGGCGGTTTCCTGTGCAAATTTCACACAATCACTCAAAAAGGATTTCCTGTAAAACCCCGATATTCTCCCGGCACTGGGCCGTTACCGTCAAAATCAAAACGCCGTCCTTTATAGCGGTGGAAGATTTTTGAGACAGCACACGTCCATCCTTGCCAAGCTGCTCCCGCTGCTGCACCGTCACTGCATCCCAGGCTTTTTCCTCGGCCTCCTCCCGAGTCAGCATACGCTCCACCTGCTTATATTCTGTCCACTTTTCCTCCACCACCGAAACCGGCAGGTCTGCATCCAATAAAGAAAGGCTGTGACAAAACCTCTCCCGCTGCCAAAGCCCCTGAGGCTCTTTTCGAAGCGTGAGAGGAAGATTCACTCCGAAAACCGAAAGGCTTTTTCGATAGCGAACGGCGCCGGTTTCCACGGTTTCCGTTTGTAAAAGAGGAATGCGGGCAGAAAAGGTGCGACTTGTACGGGCAATCACATTCCCGCTGGCATGGGAAATTGTCATTCCTCCCCGTTCTCCTTCCCAGATACCGGAAATCAGCAGCTGGCCTTTTACCACGCCGTCCCCTACCTGTACTGCCGGTGTACCACTAAACACATCCATAGACAAAATCACGCCGTCCTGACATGCCAAAATGTTTGCCGGCTCCTTTTCGGAGGTTTCAGGCACCGGAACTCCCTCCTCCAAACAGATTTCGGCTGAACAGCCCTGGGTATTCACGCTGACCCAACCTATTTCGGGGAACTTTTCCATCAGTGCAGAAGCAACGGATTTGGCATCTATTCCTTTCCGTCCTGCTCCCGGAAACAGCCCTTCTTCCTGTGCAGCAGCCAAAATGGTGCTTTGGGCAAGCTGGCTGTTTCCCGATACCGTCACCAGCCAATACCGGCCGGACAACACCCAAATTAATATAAAAAACAACATTGCGCCTACTAACAGCCCTTTTCGTTTTCCAAACCGGCGGCACTGGAAAAACAGGCCGTGTTTTTTGATAAGATGCAGCCGCACGCCACACTTCCTGGCTCCCGGACGCAGCCCGGCATATTCTGAAGCTCGGACTCTGCATCGAAAAACACCTTTTTCCCCTTCCGGTTTCATTCCCCAAAACCACACCCCCGAGCGTGATTCCAACGTGAGGAAACGTTCTGCCTGCCCTTTTTTCCGCCCGGCAATTTCAAAATCCACCCAGCCGGTGAGCCATCTTGTCAGTTGCACCATATTGCTGTCCCCTTATACAAGATATTCCACGGAAGAAATAACCCCCTCCACAATCATGGAGCTTCCGCTCATACACCGAATCCGCAGGTTTCTGCCGCAAAACCGCACACAAAGCTTCCCAAGCCGAATCCGAATCGTTTCTGCTCCATATTCCAAAACGCCGCCGCTGCCTTCAATAACAGCCCTGCGGTTCCCCCACAGCTCTATATGCCCTCCGGCGATGGCTGGGCTTGCCGCAGCAGACAGATAAAAAGGTTCCCGACGGCTTCCTGTGCCGGATTCCCTCATCACAGACAGCCCTCCTTCCCGGTTTTTCTCTGTCACATATATGCAGCGGGACAACCATTCCATGACACCCTAAAACCTCTGCATAAACAGCCGGTGATTTCGATACATATAAAAAAGATGTTTTCCCCTTGATTCTAACCCCATTCTAAAAGGAGTCCTTTTGATGAAACAGTTTCGTCTATTTCAATTTTCCACGATACGCCTTGCCGCGGCAGCAGGGCTTGTCCTTGCTGTCGGAATATGGCTTTTGCGTACCCCTCAGGCTGCAGCCCAAGGTGTTTCCCAGGGCATTGTCGTTTGTTTGAACACGCTGGTTCCGTCCCTGTTCCCTTTCATGGTATTAAGCACCTACACTGCCGAAAGTGGCCTGGCTGCCAGCCTTGGCCGGTTTGTACAGCCTGTCACCCGGTTTCTGTTCCGGCAGCCGGGATGCACACTTCCGGTGATTCTGCTGGGGCTTGTAGGGGGATATCCTGCTGGGGCAAAGACCGCTGCACGGTTGTATGAAAAAGGGGAAATCACCCGAGAGCAGGCGGGAAGGCTTTTGTGCTTTTGCATCAGCGCCGGGCCGCCTTTTGTGCTTACAGCCGTAGCTTCATGTTTGCTAGGAAATCCAGCTGCCGGGGCGCCTCTTTTGATATCGATAACCGGCGCAGCGCTGATGCTTGGGATTTTTACCCGTTTTGGCGCCCCGCAACCGCAAAAAAAGCCATCAAAAACAAGCCCGGCATCTCTAAAGCCCAGTTCCTGTGGCTCACCGTTTGTTGCTTCGGTGCGTCAGGCAGGAGCCGCTATGGCGATGATGTGCGGATTTGTCCTGATTTTTTGGGCGCTGCTGCCCATTTTCCGAGAGTCCGGCCTGACAGCCGCCATTACCCGAAAGCTTTTGCAGTGGGGGTTCCCTCCGTCAACGGCAGCCTCCCTTCCTTCCTTTTTGAGTGAAGTCACCGCTGGATGCCATACCGGCGCCGCTGTTAAAGCATCTCTTCCACTGTTTGCCTTTGGCCTTGGTTGGGGCGGCTTGTGCGTACATCTGCAAATTTTTTCCCTCTTTCGGGACTTCCCCCTGTCCCGGCTGCGTTTTTTCCTGTTCCGCCTTCTGCATGGATTATTATCCGGGGCACTGTGCTGGCTCATTCTTCCGCTATTCCCAGAATGCACCGCTGCTTCTGCTCTATGGAGCACTTCTCCCATAAAGGTCAGCACAGTATCAATTCCGGCAGCCATTGTCCTGTTTTTGCTTCTGCTAATCATGGCGTTGGACGGAAGCCGTGTTTCCCTGTTTCAAAAAAAATCCCCGGTTGGGCGCGATGCCTAACCGGGAAAAGAAATCTGTTATTTTGCAGCAGCTGTTTTATTTTTCTGCAACCATCCCGGTTGCCACAAAATCCGCGCCGGTATCCAGAATGTTTTCTAGCACCACATCCCCAATGTGTACCGGGGCAGTCAGAATCACGCTGTCCAGCAAAGCTGCCGCTTCCATCATTTTCCCCTTGGGAATGTCCCGGCTGGTCTTGACGGACACCCGGCGCTTGTCCCCACCCTCTACCCGCACAGTGGAGGTTACTACCCGGGTGGGATTTGTCAGTTCCTTTTTGCCATAGGCCGCACCCTTTTCACAGGAGTTCCCGGTGACGGCATAGCCGTTTTCTTCATCCACCTTCAAATGGCACCCCTTGGGGCACACAATACAAATCAGCTCGGTCACGGTTTATCCCTCCTTTTCCACAATCTGCACCGTCAGGGTATCCCCAACGGCCTTTTCTGCCAAAACCTTGGGCAGCACCACTTTTTCCATTTCGCCGGGAGCCATGTGTTCCCGGGCAAAGTGCGCCAGCACAGTTTCCCCGTCGGTAATCTGGATTTCCACATTCCGGTAGATGTTCCGTACCCGGAAGAAAATCTCCGTGGTCTTTGCCATCTGCTCCACCCGGATGCGCTGGGGAACGGTATAGCCCACGCCGTTTCCGTTTGTAAGCTCCAGCACACGCCCGGCGGGGACTTCCCCGGCTTTGCCATATTCGGCGGCGGCTTTTCCCGCCCGCTGGCTCTCCATGGTCACATAGTCCACCAAATCATGGACATGCACCACGTTGCCGCAGGCGAACACCCCCGGCAGGGACGTCTCCATATTCTCGAACACCACCGCCCCACCTGTGCGGGAATCCATTTCAATGCCAGCTTCCTTCGTCAGCTCGTTTTCGGGAATCAGGCCGACGGAAAGAAGCAGGGTATCGCAGTCAAATACCATTTCCGTGCCGGGAATGGGACGGCGATTTTCGTCCACTTTGGCAACGGTGACCTGTTCCAAACGTTCCTTGCCCTTAATGTTCGTTACTGTATGGGACAGGTATAGGGGGATATTAAAGTCGTGGAGGCACTGGACGATGTTCCGGTTCAGGCCGCCGGAATAGGGCATCAGCTCCACACAGGCCAGCACCTTGGCACCTTCCAGCGTCATACGCCTTGCCATAATCAGGCCGATATCGCCAGAGCCGAGAATTACCACCCGTTTGCCCACCATATATCCCTCGATATTCACATACCGCTGGGCAGCTCCGGCGGTAAAAATGCCGCTGGGACGGTCTCCGGGAATGGCAATGGCACCCCGGGTGCGCTCCCGGCAGCCCATGGCCAGCACGATGGATTGGGCTTTTAGCACCAGATAGCCGTCGGTGGGATTTACCGCATGGACGGTTCGGTCGTTTTCAATGTGGAGCACCATGGTGTCCAGCTTCACTTCAATGCCGGTTCCTTCCAGCATTTCAATAAACCGTCCCGCATATTCCGGGCCGGTGAGCTCTTCTTTAAAATAATGGAGGCCAAACCCGTTGTGAATGCACTGGTTGAGAATGCCGCCAAGCACCTTGTCCCGCTCCAAAATCAGCACCCGCTCTGCCCCGTTTTTTCGAGCTTCCAGTGCTGCCGCCAGTCCGGCCGGGCCGCCTCCAATGACGATAACATCGTATTTCATGGGTTTTCTCCCCTTCCTGTTTTGGTCTCGCCAGTAACAATCACCATTCCGGCCCGGTCCTGCATCACGTCTTCCATGGACATCCCCGTTTCCCGGGCGATAATCTCATGAACCCGGGGGCCGCAGAAGCCGCCCTGACACCGGCCCATGCCTGCGCCGCACCGCCGCTTGATGCCGTCGATGGACACCGGCGGAATGGGCGAATGAAGGGCGTCCACCATTTCCCCTTCCGTCACTGTTTCACAGCGGCAGATGATGCGGCCATAGAGGGGATTTTTTTTAACAGCTTCGGCTTTTTCTTTTTGGGAAAGCTCTTTAAAACGGAGCTTTTCTGGAAGCTCTTCCTCAAAGCCTTCTTTGTGCAGCAATTTCACGCCGTCCTGCATGAGCAAATCTGCCACATATTCCCCGATGGCGGGCGCACTGGAAAGGCCGGGGGACTTGATGCCCGCCACGTCCAGAAAACCGGGCTCCAGCCAGCGGATTTGAAAATCATCCACACTAGTGTTGGCGCGCACGCCGGCAAAGTTTCGGATAGAATCCCGAAAGCTAAGGCCAGGCACTGACAGCAGCGCCATTTTTTTCACAAACTCCAGCCCTTCGGCGGTAGTGCCTGTATCGAGAGCCCCTTCCACCGGTTCGGCATTGGGGCCGACAATCAGGTTTCCATCTACGGTGGGGCTCACCAGCACGCCCTTGCCCACTTTTGTGGGGCACTGGAAAATCACATGATGTACGGTATTTCCGGCACACTTATCAAAAAGATAATATTGCCCCCGGCTGGGCATCATTTCATAGCTTGGCTGTTTCAAAAGAGAGGCAGTGGCAAAGGCATCCACACCGGTGGCATTGATGACATATCGTGTGTGGATTGTGCCGGAAGGAGTGGCCAGAGCATAACTGTCTCCCGTTTTATCAATCCCTGTCACCGGGCAATTCCGATAAAGCGCCACGCCGTTTCGCACCGCAGACTCGGCAAAAGCCAGCGCCATGCGCCACGGAGAAACAATTCCCGCGCTGGGAGCATAGAGAGCACCTTTCACTTCCGGGCTGATATTGGGCTCCATCTCCCGCACTTCTTCACCGGAGAGGATTTTTAGCCCCGGCACACCGTTGTGATAGCCCCGCTGGTACAGCACTTCCACGGTTTTCAGGTTTTCTTCCGTAAAGGCCAGCAGCAGTGAGCCGATGGGCTGATAGGGAAAATGCAGCTTTGAAGCCAGCTCCTTCACCAGCTCTACACCCCGGGCGTTAAGCTTTGCCATGAGAGAGCCAGGGCGCGGGTCATATCCCGCGTGAATAATGGCAGAGTTTGCTTTGGTGGTGCCCACCGCCACATCGTTTTCCTTTTCCAATATACACACAGACAACCGATATTTGGAAAGGTGCCGGGCTATTGCAGCGCCCACCACACCGCAGCCGACAATCACTATATCATATCTGCTTTTTTTCAAATCAATCACTCCTGTTTTGCTGTAGATAAAGAAAAAGCAGCAAAAAAGTCTGCATGAATATACAGACTTTTTTGCCGCCACTCTAAAAACTCCACGGGCAATAATTCGATTTCCATTTATAGTATAACCGCTTCTTTTGTAAAATACAAGCCCATTATCATAAAAAAATACTTTTTTTATAAAAAATTATGATTTATAATAAAACCAATCCAATATTGTCCTCCTGATTTTCTTCATTAAACGGGGCAATGGCCTATTTGACAAAGAATTTATATTCTAAAATCAAAAGGATTTGAAAAAATCCAACATGTCGATTTCACTAATTTTGTAAAAGGAGTTGTGTTATATGGCAAAACAATTTCTCTGTACACAAACCGAGCCCGTTGTCCAAACAAAACTGGGAAAACTCCGGGGATTTTTGCTGGATGGAGTATATACCTTTCATGGTATCCGCTATGCACAGGCGGGAAGGTTCGAAATGCCCCGGGAGGTGGAGCCTTGGGATGGAATTAAAGACGCCCTTTCCTATGGATATGTATGCCCGCTTATCAACCAGCCTGAGCCCAGCGGCGAAGTTATGGTCCCCCACCGATATTGGCCCCAGCGGGAGGACTGCTTGTTTTTGAATGTATGGAGCACATCACTAAATCCTGATGCCAAAAAGCCCGTTATGGTCTGGCTGCACGGCGGCGGTTTTTCCGATGGCTCTGCAATTGAACATGTTGCCTATGACGGAGAAAACCTGAGCCGCTTCGGAGATGTGGTGGTCGTCTCCCTGAACCACCGGCTCAACGTGCTAGGGTATCTGGATGTTTCTTTTCTCGGAGAAAAATATCGGAATTCCGCCAACGCTGGTACCGAGGATATTGTGGCCGCCCTGCGCTGGATTCGGGATAATATTGCCGCGTTTGGCGGCGATGCGGATAATGTGACCCTGTTTGGTCAGTCCGGCGGCGGAGCCAAGGTTTGGACGCTTATGCAGACGCCTTCGGCCTTTGGGCTTTTCCACAAGGGGATTATCCAGAGCGGCGTGTATAACCTGCATCCCATCCGCAACTACGGCGGGGACGAGC
>DYBQ01000014.1:25608-41057 GCA_019418545.1 Clostridiales bacterium
TGTGCCTGGCTTTGCTGGAAAAACTGGGGATTCCCAAAGAAGAAAAACTGAAGCTGCTGGATATTCCCTATGAAAAACTGGCAAAGGCCTATTGGGAAATCTTCCCCGAGTTTGAAAAGAGCGGGAAATACCGCGGCCTTGCCCCCATGGAGAACAGCTGGATGCTGGGAGACCCCAGAGTAAACGGATTTTCTTCCTTTGCCAAACAGGTTCCTCTGCTGATTGGAACGGTACTGGGTGAGTTCTCTTTTGGACCGGCTGTACCGGGCGTTGAAAACATGACAGAAGAAGAAAAAGAAGCGCTCATCAGCCGGAAATATGGGGCGCAGTATGCCCCGGCGCTGCTGGATGCCTTCCGGGAAGCATATCCGGGGAAGGAAATTACCGACTTGCTGTTTGTAGATTTGCTCTTCCGGCTTCCCACGCGGGACTTTATTATGAAGCGGGTGGATTCCTCTCCGGTGCCAGTATATTCCTATCAGTTTACCTATGACTTCCCCTATGACGGAAGCCATGCCCCCTGGCACTGCTGCGAGATTCCCTTTGTTTTCCACAATTCGGACAAAATCCCCTATTGCAACATTCCCGGCGTTTCCGATAGGCTGGAAGAGCAGATGAGCGGTGCATGGGTACAGTTTGCCCGCAGCGGAAACCCGAACATCCCCTCTTTGCCACTCTGGCCTGCCTGCGGCGAAGGGGAAGAAAACGTGATGCTGTTTGACGAAACCTGCTGTGTGAAAAAGAATGTGGACGCAAAGCTTTTGTCGTTGCTGCAGCAGGTACCGGAAGTTTTCCCAATTGACGGGGACGATGCCCCTGTGCAGCACTAAATCAACATTCTATCGCGAAAAACTTCTCTGTGATAAAAAGATTACCGTTATCAGAAGTCCTCTTTTTGTGCGAGAAAAGGGGGCTTCTTTCTTTGGGTTTATCAATGGTTTATCCTATTTTTTCCGATTGAGAAAATTAAAAGCAGGAACCACTGCCATTTGCGTCGAAATAAAATTTGAAAAAGTTTTTGAAAAACCAATTGATTTTTGTATCTCATCCTGCTACAATGTCCCTGATTTCCCAAAGATACAAGGAGGAGGTATCTTGTTATGACTCGATATGACAAAATTGCCCGGATGAAACCCGAGCAGAAAAATCACTGGATTGATATACCGGAGCTCTCTTATTGGGGAGAGCGGGTATTTGCCGAAATCGCTGTGGCGGAAGAAATCAATACTCACGAAAACGGCTGCTTTGACAGCCTGCTGAACAACGCTGTTGACTGCCTGTATACCGTTTGGGAGCAGGAGCACGCATTGCCCGACTCCGTGTGCCAAAAGGCAGAGAAAATTTTGCTGCCCCTGTCGGAAAAAGCCAAGTCCATGACCATGCACTGCGTGTCCCATGCCCACATTGACATGGACTGGATGTGGGGTTTCCACGAGACAGTGGACGTGGCGCTGAACACCTTCCGCACCATGCTGGATATGATGGATGAATACCCGGACTTTACGTTTTCCCAGTCCCAGGCCGCCGTATATCGGATTGCCCAGTATTATGACCCTCAGCTTTTCGAGCGGATTCGGCAGCGGGTAAAGGAAGGCCGGTGGGAATTTGCCGGTTCCGCCTTTGTGGAGCTGGATAAAAACATGCCCTCCCTCGAAAGCATGGCCCGGCACATCCTGTATACCAAGCGGTATCTGCGGGACGAATTCGGGATTCCCATGGAAAAGGTGAATCTGGACTTCCATCCCGATTCCTTTGGCCATTCCCCCTCGGTGCCCGACGTGCTGGCTGCCGGCGGTATCAAATATTTTTATCACTGCCGCGGACTGGATGGAGTACAGCTGTATCGCTGGCAGGGAGCTAATGGCGAACTGCTGGCTCTCAACGAACCTTTGTGGTATAACGACGCCATCCGTCCCATGTATCTGCATATTGTGCCCCAGTTCTGCTATCAAAACGGGGTACAGGACATGATGAAGGTATATGGTGTAGGCGACCACGGCGGCGGACCTACCCGCAGAGATATTGAGTTGATTTTGGATATGCAGAAGTGGCCGGTAGCTCCTACCGTGCGTTTCTCAACGTATGAAGCCTTTTTTGCCGCAGTAGAGCCCTTCCGCAGCAGCCTGCCCGTTATCACAGGACAGCTTGGCCCCACCTTTACCGGCTGCTACACGTCCCAATCCCGGATGAAGTCCATCAACCGTATGGGCGAGGACCGGCTGTATGAAGGGGAAATGCTCTCGGCGTTTGCCCAAAAAGCGGCTTCCGGCAGCAGCTTTACCCGCCAGTATCGGGACGCTTGGGAAAAGGTGCTGTTTAACCAGTTCCACGACATTCTCCCCGGCTCTAACACCCCAGAGTCTGCTACCCACGCCCTGGGCGCTTTTGAAGAAGCCATGGGTGTTGTGATGGCCGCCTCGGCTTCATCTCTGCGCTCCTTTGCCAAAGAAATTGATACGTCCATGTTTTCAACCCCCGACGAGCCTCTCACTTCCCGCTCGGAAGGCGGCGGCGTTGGGCTGAATACCGACGAAAAATATCGCTTCCGCATTTCAGGCACCGAGCGCGGCCGGGGCAAAACCCGCCTGGTCCACCTGTTTAACCCCACCCGCTATTCCCGCAAGGATGTGGCCGAAGTGACCCTTTGGGACTGGACTGGAAACCCGGAGCAGATGCGGGCTTTTGATAAGGACGGAAAGCCCCTTGCCTGCCGGGTGACGCGCCAAATGGCCGACTGGAGCCATTTGCGCACTGACGTGCTGGTGGAAGCGGAAATCCCCGCTTTCGGATATACCACCGTAAAAATTGAGGAAGGCGAAAAAGAAAGCTTCTGCTTTGCCGCCATGCCCCCCGACCCCCGCGTTACCCGCTACCACAGCAATGTGATGGAAAACGATTTGGTAAAAATAACCTTTGACGATGGGAATTTTTCCGTTATGTCTTGTGTGGACAAGAGAACCGGACAGGAGCTTTTGGCCGCTCCGGCAAGATTTTTACTGTATCGGGAACAGCACGCCCAAGAGGGCGAAGGCATCCTCTCCGGCGGAAACGCATGGGTAGAGGGCGTGTGTACCCAGCCGGTTGATTTACACGAGGCGGGCATCCCCACCTTGTTGTGTCAGGAACTGGATACTCCTCTGTGTAAAAAGCTCGTCTATCGCCTCAAGTGGGAAGGCTTCACGCTTCGGGTTACAGCCCGGCTGTTTGACGGCAGCCCCATTTTGGAGCTTTCGGTGGAAATGGAGCAGTTCCCTGCCGGGGACGAAACCGGTGTGCCGCACCTTTCCTTTACGGCGCCGCTAGCTTATCATGCCGCCGCGCTGCGGTGCGATATGCAAACCGGAATTTTGGACAGAGCGCCGGAAGGGATGCACGACGGCTTTACCCGCAACTTCCTGTTCGGCCTGCCTGAATCCGGCGACAGAGGGCTTTCTTTGCTCAGCGACTGCCGCTATGGCTGCCGGCTGTGGGACAACACCCTGCATCTTTCCCTGCTGCGGGCTTCCAACGGTCCCGACCGGTATCCCGAAATTGGGGAGCGTTTCTGCCGCATTGGTTTGGCGCCTTCTGACAGCTCGGCCTTTGCTCTCAAAGAACTGGGCGAGCGGTTTGCTCACTGGAGCTTCCCCTATACCACCAACACTGCCCATCCCGGAAGCCTGCCGCTGACGGGCCAGCTGGTTTCGGTGGAAGGCGGCGTTTCAGTGTCCGGTATAAAAATGAGCGAAGAAGGAAACAGCTTCATTCTCCGTCTGGCCAATCTTTCGGACAGCCAGCCTGCCGAAGCCGTTTTGCACTTTGGGATTCCCGTGTCCCGGGCAGCGGAAACGGATTTGGCCGAAATAGAAAAGCAGTCCCTGTCTCTCAGTGGCAATACGCTGACCCTCTCCCTTGCCCCTGGCCAGGTGATGACCATAAGAGCAGAATAATCCCTCTTTTCAGAGGCCGCCTGCCCCAAAACAGGCCGGCCTCTGTTTTTGTTTGTTTTCGTTTCAGAATTCCCGGCTTCCTGCAAAAACCGGATGGTTTTTTCCTTTTTTTAAGGGGAAGCTTAGAAAAGCGGAAAAAGCCCTGTTAATTTCGTGGGTTTTGCGTTATAATAGTGGAAATAAAGCTCTTAAGCATTGTACGAAACGGAGGTCGTATCCATGAAAAACATTTTGGAAACTATTGGCGTTTCTCTCTCCCGTGCAGTGGAACATGTGGTGGATAAAAATCGAAAAGCCGCCCAAATCAATCGTTTAAAGCTGGTTATCCGAAACGAAGAACGGGTTGCCGAAAAAGCCTATGCGGCTTTGGGAAAATATTATTATCATCATCTTCGCGATGCCTCCGATGCGGTTACCGAGCCTCATTGCGCCGCCATCGACCAGGCATCCAGAAGGATGGACAGGGCCATTACCCGTCTGGAAGAATTGTGCGCCCAGCCGGCCTGCCAGGAAGAAGACTGTGCTTCCTGCTCCGGCTATGACTGCTCTGGATGCAGCGGATGCGGCGATGATTTTGAAGACGATGACTTCTCCGACGAAATGCCTATTTCTCCCGATGATGCTCCCTTTGCAGAGGAAGAACCTGATTTGTCCGAAGAAGAAGCCGCTCCCGCCAAAGAGCCTGCCCCTGTCGAAAACGAGGAAGCTTCTCCCGCCGAGGAAGACGATGCGGTATATTGTCAGGCAGAGCCGGAGCTTCCGGTTCAGCCTCCCGTGGACTGCGCTTCCCGGGAAGTAGCGGATTCCCGCGATAACCGGGACATCCCCTTTATTTAAAAATTATGATGAGGAATTAACGGATTTATGAGCAAGCGTGTTCTTGTTGGGATGAGCGGCGGCGTAGACAGTTCTGCGGCGGCGCTTGTCCTTTTGCGTGCCGGATATGAGGTATCCGGCGTTACTATGCTGCTGCACGGAAGCCCCCAGCAGGAGGATTCCGGCTGCGGCTCATTCGGGGAAGCAGAGGATGCCGCCAGGGTTTGCCGCTGCTTGGGAATCCCCCATGAAGTAAAGGATTTTTCTTCGATATTTGCACAAAAGGTGCAGGAGAACTTTGTTTCCGAATATCTTTCCGGGCGTACTCCCAATCCCTGTATCCGGTGCAACCGGTATTTAAAATTTGGAGCCATGCTGGACTATGCTTTGGAAAATGGGTTTGATTATGTGGCTACCGGCCACTATGCGCTGGTGGAGCCTGCGGGTGAGCGCTGGGTTCTTCGGCGTGCTCCAACAGAAAAAGACCAAAGCTATGTGCTCTATCAGCTGAGCCAGCACCAGCTTGCCCATACCCTCACTCCTCTTGGCAGCATGGAAAAGCCCGAAATTCGCCGTCTGGCCGAAGAAGCCGGGCTGCCCGTTGCCCACAAGGCAGAAAGCCAGGATATCTGCTTTATTCCCGATGGGGATTATAACGGCTTTATTACCCGCACCGTTGGGAAAGAGCCGGAGCCGGGAGATTTTGTGGATGCACAGGGAATGGTGTTGGGACGGCATCAGGGAATCACCCGATATACGGTGGGACAGCGCAAAGGGCTGGGAATCAGTTTTGGACAGCCTATGTATGTAACCAAAATTGATTTCGCTTCCAACCGGGTGGTTTTGGGCCCGGAAGGCAGCCAATATGCCCCGGGACTTGTGGCCGAAAAAGTAAACTGGATTGCCCTTAATTCCCCCAAAAGCCCCTTCCGGGCAGACGTGAAAGTACGCTATAAAGCGCCCCCTGCCCCGGCAACCGTGTTCCCGCTGGAAGACGGCCGGGTTCGGGTGGAGTTCGACACACCCCAACGCTCCGTCACCCCAGGACAGGCCGCTGTTTTTTATCAGGGGGAACTGGTGGCTGGCGGCGGCACCATTGTTTCTTCGCTGCCATAATGGCGCTTTCAATCCACCTTAAAGGAGGATTTTACTTTGTCAACCTGTATCACTAAGGATATCAGCTGCCCCAATTGCGGGGCGGTTCATCGGACCCAGCTGTGGCCCGGTATTGACCGGCTTGCTCATCCAGAGCTTCGGGCCCGGATTATGGAGGAAACCTTTTTTGATTGGAAATGCCCCCGGTGCGGTTATACGGCCCAAATGACTTATCCGTGCCTGTATCACGATAGGGAATTGGGTGTGATGATTTGCCTGGCGCCGGGACGCACTCGCTTTGCACTGGAAATCCCTAAATATCTGGACAAGGTTGCAAAACGGGCGGTATCCACTCTGCCTCAGCTAAAGGAAAAAATTCTTCTTTTCGAGTCAGGGCTGGACGACACCGCTATGGAGCTGGTTAAAAAAGCTCTCTCCGAGGTTGTGCAGCGCAAATGGCGGATTCCAGAGGTAACGGCCTATTTCTGCTCGTGCAACAAAAAACAGATTGAATTTGCCTTTTATTGGCAGGGGCAGCAGACCCCGGTATATCACGGCACTCGCTTTGATGTATATAAGCAGGCAAAAGAGGTTCTCCGGGCTGTACAGTATAAGCCTGAAAGCGGGTTCCCGGTAGTTGATTCTCTTTTGGCCGATGAAATTATGGAAACATATCAGGAAATGGACGATTAACGGCTTTTCTGCCGCGTTTTTTGAAAAACAGGAAACAGCGGCAGGAAACCGTTTTACTGCGGGGAAATCCCCGCCCGATTCAAGCAACAGAAAGGACTTAAAAGTTATGTGCGGAATTTGTGGATTTACCGGTGAAATCGTGGACCGCAGTACGGTTATCACCAAAATGACCGATGTGATTACCCACCGCGGCCCTGACAGCAGCGGCGTTTTTGAGGGCGAAGGCATCACAATGGGCTTTCGCCGGCTGAGTATTATCGACATCAGTTCTACCGGCGACCAGCCTATTTATAACGAGGACGGCAGCCTGGTGCTTACTTTTAACGGTGAGATTTATAACTATCAGGATTTGCGGAAGGAGCTCCTCGACAAAGGCCACGTTTTCCGTACCAACACGGATTCTGAAGTGCTGATTCATGGATTTGAGGAATGGCAGGAAGGGCTTTTAAACCGTTTGCGCGGCATGTTCGGCTTTGCCATTTGGAATAAAAAGGACAACAGCCTG
The DNA here is from genome assembly GCA_019418545.1 of Clostridiales bacterium. Classification (GTDB taxonomy): domain Bacteria; phylum Bacillota; class Clostridia; order Oscillospirales; family Acutalibacteraceae; genus Heritagella_A. The sequence goes on from DYBQ01000014.1 coordinate 32,647, forward strand.
TTCATGGCCCGGGACTTTTTCGGCATTAAGCCCCTGCATTACACTATGGTTGGGGACCATTTTGTCTACGGCTCCGAAATCAAGAGCATTCTTGAATTCCCGGGATTTGAGAAAAAGTTTAATATGGACACCCTTAACAACTACCTGTCCTTCCAGTATGCCGTACCGCCCCAGACCTTTTTTGAGGGTGTGTATTGCCTGATGCCATCCCACTATCTGTGGTTTAAGGATGGGAAAATTACCACTACCCGCTATTGGGAGCCTACATTCAATCCCGATGAAAGCCTGAGCGAGGAAGAGGCGATTGACCGGATTGAAAAGGTGTTCGAAAACTCCGTTAACGCCCACAAAATCAGCGATGTGGAGGTTGGATGCTTCCTTTCCAGCGGCGTGGATTCCAGCTATGTGTCCACCTATTTTGCCGACCAAAAAACCTTTACCGTTGGCTTTGACTTCGGCGAAAAATATAACGAAATCGATTGGGCCAAGGGGCTTTCCGAAAAAATCGGCGTAGACCACCACTACAAGGTAATTTCCTCAGAAGAGTTCTGGGGGAACATCAAAAAGGTCCAGTATCACATGGACCAGCCTCTGGCTGACCCCTCCTGTATTGCGCTGTTTTTTGTTTCGAAGCTTGCCAGCGAATATGTAAAGGTAGTGCTTTCCGGCGAAGGCGCTGATGAGCTTTTCGGCGGCTACACCATCTATAACGAGCCGGATGTATTCCGCATCTATCGCAAGGTGTTGCCCCAGTGTGTGCGTACCGGCCTGCGCAAGCTGGTGCAGAAGGTACCCTTCCACTTCCGGGGACAGAGTTTTATTACCCGGGGCGAATATCCCACCAATGAATCCTTTATCGGCAATGCCAAGATGTTTGGATATGAGGACAAACAGAAGCTGCTGAAGCATCCTGAGGCTGCCACCCGTCCCCAGACCCTCACCAAGCCCTGGTATGACCGGGTGAAGGAATTGGATGATGTGACCCGGATGCAGTATCTGGACATTAACATGTGGATGGTAGGCGATATCCTGCTGAAGGCCGACCGGATGAGTATGGCAAACTCCCTGGAGCTGCGGGTCCCCTTCCTGGACAAAGAGGTGTTCAAGGTAGCCTCTACCATTCCCACCCGGCTGCGCGTGAACAAGAAAAACACCAAATATGCTATGCGGCAGGCGGCTTTGCGGCATCTGCCGCAGGCAACGGCTCAAAAGAAAAAGCTGGGCTTCCCGGTGCCGACCCGTGTATGGCTCCGCGATAAAAAGTATTATGACATTGTAAAGGCTGCCTTTACCAGCGACATTGCCGAAAAGTTCTTCCACACTGAAGAGCTGGTGCGGTATCTGGACGACCACTTCAATGGCCGTCAGGACTATAGCCGCCGGATTTGGACGCTGTTCATCTTTATTGTGTGGTATGACATTTATTTTGAAGATGGCAAGCACGCAGAAGGCGACTGGCCGATTTTTGGAAAATAATCCCCAATATCGTAAAAACCAAAAAAGCTGCTCTCCAATCAATGGAGAGCAGCTTTTTTGATAACTTATATAGTTTATATTCTAGCCTCACACAGGCAAACGAGCCTATCACGTTGCCAATTCTATGTTTTCTTAAGCAAGAGCTTCCTTCCAGTCAGCCTGCCGAAGGATGCGCCTTTTTTTCCAATACGGCCAAAATCTTTTCGCATGGCGCTTTTTCGGGTACTGCTCCTGTGGAATTACGGGTAATCAGCTTTGCATGGAGCAGCAGGGTACTGATGGGTGTCCCTGCCATCAAGCTCGAAAGGGCATAATAGGCGCTGCGGCCGATTTCCGTGCGGTTTTGCTGGATGGTGGTCATGGGCGGCTGCATATATGCGCACAGCGGCAAGTCGTCAAACCCGATGATGCTCAAGTCCTCGGGAATCCGCAAGCCCATTTCCTGACAGTGAAGCATGACCGTATGGGCTAAAAGGTCATGGCTGCACATAATAGCCGTTACTCCCTGCTTGAGCAGCCGGGGAAGGTGCTTTTGCAGGCAATCGGAAAACAAATAGGCATTCCCTCCCAGCGATGCATCATCAGGCAGTCCATATTTTCGCAAGGCATGGAAAAATGCACTATACCGGCTTTGGTTGATATAAGAGCCCAAAGAGCCGCTGAGGTAGCCGATTTTTCGATGGCCCAGTTCTTTAAGATGAGATACGGCCAAATTCATCCCCTCATTATTATCCACACCGATATAAGCGATATTGGGATTTACTTTTACATAGTTATCCAGCAGCACCGCAGGGGTTTGGCTATTGCGAAATTGATGCAGCCACTCATCCGAAAGGGAAAGGCCCAAAAACAACGCCCCTACATAGTTCCGCCGGAGCATATATTCATCATAGGAATTATGCTTTTGAAACTGCTCGTCCAATTCTTCAATAGCCACTACATAGCCAGCAGGCTCTGCCATTTTTCGAAACCCAATAATAATATCATGTCCAAAATCATTGGGGCTGATATAGGCCATGTTCTCAATAAAGATGCACAGCTGTTTGGCGCCGCGCTTTCGGGCAGAACGGGAATATCCCAGTTCCACCGCTGTTTCTAAAACAGTTTTTCGTAAGGTTTCGCTCACATCAGGAGCTCCGTTCAAAGCCTTGGAAACTGTACTTTTTGACACATCAAGCTTTTTTGCAATATCTTCAATCCGAGTCAACCAAAGGCCTCCTCTCTCCTATTGGGAAGATTTCTTTTCTATTATAAGGAATATTGGGAAAAAAATCAAATATTCTGTCTGTTTTCTTTCTTCGTTTCGAAAAGTTTAGAACGATTAGATTCCTGGCTCTTTGTCAAAAATACTAATTTCGGCATTTTCTCCTTGTACAACATCTATGAATTGGAAAAAAACACGAAAAAACACCTTGACTGTTAGCAAAATTAGATGTATATTTTTACCAGCGAAACTTTACGAAACAATTAATAAGGAGGTCTTTTCAAGTGATGGGAAAACGATTGGTAAAGTTTGTTTCCCTGCTGTGCATCGGCGCTATGCTTTTAGTTGGTTCGACAGGATGCGGCATTGCTTCCGATAACAGCCAGGGACAGGAAAAGGTCCGGCTGATGGTTTGGTCTCCGTCAGAGGACCAGTCAAAAGACAGCGGGCAATGGCTCCAAACCTGCTGCGAAAAATTTGCGGAACTTCATCCAGAATGGGATATCACTTTTGTCTATGGGGTATCTGATGAAGCCAGCGCCGGTGTGGCTGTGGCACAGGATGCTGACGCCAGTGCCGATGTGTTCATGTTCCCAAACGATGGTGTTCCTACCATGCGGGACGCCAACGCATTGGCAAAGTTTGGCGGCAAATATGCCGAAGAGCTGAAAGCGACCAACAGCGAGGAGCTGCTGGACTCTTTAACCGTGGACGGGGATATTTATGGTGTTCCCTTTACCACCAACACTTGGTATATGTTCTATGACAAGCGTGTGTTCAGCGAAGAAGACGTGAAAAATCTGGACACTATGCTGGAAAAAGGGGTCGTTTCCTTCCCCCTCACCAACTCCTGGTATCTGCCGGCCTTCTATTTTGGAAACGGCTGCACCCTGTTCGGTGACGGCACTCAGGAAGAACTGGGCGCGGATTTTGCCGGGGAAAAAGGCACCGAAGTAACGGAATACCTGCTGGATTTGGTAAAGAACCCCAATTTTAAAATCGATGCCGACGGCTCCGGCCTGGCTGGTATGCGTGACGGAAGTATCAATGCCATGTTCACCGGCTCCTAGGAAGCAAATGCTATCAAGGAAATCCTCGGGGACAATATGGGCGTTACCTCCCTTCCCACCTATACTCTGAACGGCGAAGAAAAGCAGATGTATGCTTATGCCGGCTCCAAGGCAATCGGCGTAAATACCCACACCAAATATATGGTGCAGGCCATTGAGCTGGCTATGTATCTGGGCTCTGCCGAAGCACAGCAGCTCCACTATGAACTTCGGAATGTGATTCCCTGTAATACAGAACTGCTGGAAGACCCGGAAATCGCCGCTGACCCTCTGGTACAGGCTCAAAACAACACCTTTAACTTCACTTCCATCCTGCAGCCATTTGTCTCTCAAATGAATAACTGCTGGACCCCTGTGGAGAATATGGGCAAGGCCATTCGAAATGGTGATGTTACCAAGGAAAACGCCGCAGAGCAAACCCAGGCCATGGAAGATGCCATGAACAGCGACGGAATTTGACAAAATGAGGTGGTATTATGAAACGGAAAAACATGGAAGGCGTTACCCCTTATACCTGTATCAAGGCCCTCCGCCTAGGCAGTGCGGAAACCCGCGCTTCTGCGCTGATTATGGGGCTGGGAAATCTTGTACATAAGCAGTTTACCAAAGGTGCAATTTTTCTCCTGACGGAAATTGCATATGTTTGGTTTATGATTCAATATGGCTTTTATAACCTGCAAATGCTGGTGACACTGGGCAGCGTGGAGCAGGAAGAAGTTTGGAACGAAGAGCTGCAGGTTTATCAGTATACCCAAGGCGACCAGTCTATTTTGCTGCTGCTGTATGGCATTGCCACCATTCTGATTACCCTGATTATGTTTTGGATTTGGCGCGGCACTCTAAAAAGTGCTTACAAAGCTGAATGCCTGTCCAAAGAAGGCAGCCATGTCAATAATTTTATCGAGGATATCCGCACCCTCTTTGATGAGAACATCCATCGGCTTCTGATGACGCCCTCTCTGTTCTTCATCACAGCGCTGACCATTCTTCCACTCATTTTTATGATTTGTATGGCCTTTACCAACTACAGTCGCATTGACAACCACCTGGTTCTGTTTGACTGGGTTGGCCTTGAAAACTTTGCCGCCCTGTTCGACTCCAACAGCGTGCTGGGCAGTACCTTCTGGTCCGTTTTGATTTGGACCCTGGTGTGGGCAGTATTCGCCACCTTTACCAACTATTTCTTCGGTATGATTCTGGCAATTATCATCAACCGCAAGGAAACTCACGCCAAAGGCTTCTGGCGCTTTTGCTTCGTCCTTTCCAGCGCCGTACCCATGTTTGTTTCCCTTTTGATTATGCGCACCATGCTCCAGCCCGAAGGCGCTGTGAATGTGCTGCTGCGTAACCTGGGCGTTATTGCTCCTGATGCAAGCCTCCCCTTCTTCACAGACCCCACCTGGGCAAGAGTCACTGTCATTATCATCAACATCTGGGTCGGCGTCCCCTACACCCTGCTGCAGCTCACCGGCGTTTTGAAGAACATTCCCGGCGAACTTTATGAAGCTGCCACCGTAGATGGCGCAGGCCCTGTAAAAAACTTTATCCACATCACTCTGCCTTATATGTTCTATGTTACCACCCCTTATCTGATTGCTGCCTTTACCGGCAACGTGAACAACTTCAACGTCATTTACCTGCTCTCCGGCGGCGACCCGGTCACCAACCTTTCTTCCACCGCAGGAAGCACCGACTTGCTGGTCACCTGGCTATATAAGCTGACCGTTGACAAACAATATTATAATGTCGGCGCAGTCGTCGGTATTCTAACCTTTATTATCCTGTCCATCGGTGCACTGATTACCTACCGTCACAGCAAGTCCTATAAAGAGGAAGGAGGATTTTAAATTATGGCAAAGAAAAAGAGTGCAAAGGCGGCAAAAATCCGCAACAACATTATCGTCCATACGGTGCTGGCCATTCTGGCGGCAATTTGGGTATTCCCGGTACTGTGGGTCATTATGACCAGCTTCCGGGCAGAAAAGGGCTCCTATGTGTCCACCTTCTTCCCCCAATCCTTCACCTTTGACAACTACATCCGGTTGTTTACAGACACCACTGTTCTCAACTTTCCCCAGATGTTCATGAACACCCTGATTATCGCCATTTGTTCCTGCATCCTTTCGAGCTTCTATGTGCTGTCTGCTTCCTACTGCCTGTCCCGCATCCGTTTCCGTATGCGCAAGCCTTTTATGAACATGGCCATGGTGCTTGGCTTGTTCCCGGGCTTTATGTCCATGATTGCCGTGTACTTTATTTTGAAAGCCGTAGGACTCAGCGAGGGCTCCATGATTCGGCTGGCCCTGATTCTCTGCTATTCCGGCAGCGCGGCGCTGGGTTTCCAGATTGCCAAGGGATTTTTCGACACCACCCCCTATGCAATTGACGAAGCCGCTCTGATTGACGGATGCACCCGGGGACAAATTTTCACCAAGATTACCCTTCCCCTCAGCAAGCCCATTGTTATTTATACAGTGCTGACCTCCTTCATTGGGCCGTGGGTGGACTTTATCTTTGCAAAGGTGATTTGCCGCGCCAACTCCGACCAGTATACCGTGGCCATCGGCCTGTGGAAGATGCTGGAAAAAGAATATATCGACAGCTGGTATACCTGTTTTGCTGCCGGTGCGGTGCTCATCTCCATTCCCATTGCTCTGTTGTTCCTCAAGCTGCAAAAATATTATGTTGACGGCATGGCCGGCGCAGTCAAGGGATAATGGGAGACGAAAATGGGAGATTTACGGCAAAAATTCAACAGTAAACGATTTGCCGAAACCTACCACTATGACGGCACACTGGGGGCCTTCTGCGGCCAGGAGGGAACCTCCTTCCGGCTGTGGGCCCCCACTGCCCATACCGTAGAGATTCGGCTATACCGGCGGGGCCATGGCTGCGAGGCTTTTTTTAGAACCTCTATGGAGCGGGGAGCAAAAGGCGTGTGGTACTGGCAGTCCTCGGAAAACCTGGATGGAGTATATTATGATTTCTTGGTAACAGCAGAGGGATGCAGCCGGGAAACTGCCGACCCTTATGCCCAGGCCTGCGGCCTGAATGGGAAGAGAAGCATGGTGATTGACCTTTCCCGCACCAATCCCAAAGGCTGGGAAACTGATACTCCCCCTAAAAAGCAGCCGGAAGACATTATTTACGAAATTCATGTGCGGGAATTTTCCTGGGCAGAAAGCGGCGGTTTTCCGCCAGAGGTACGGGGGAAATATAAGGCTTTTTCCTGCACAGACACCACGCTGTATAACGACGGAATTCATCCTACCGGCATAGGATGGTTAAAAAAACTGGGCGTTACCCATGTGCAGCTGATGCCGGTTTTTGATTATGCCTCGGTTGACGAGGAAAACCCAGAGGGCAGCTTTAACTGGGGGTATGACCCATTAAATTATAATGTACCAGAAGGCTCCTATTCTACCGACCCTACCCGGGGAGAAATCCGAATCCGGGAATTAAAATCCATGATACAGTCACTGCATCAAAACGGCTTCCGTGTGATTATGGATGTGGTGTACAATCACACCTATCATCGGGATTCCTGGCTGGAAAGAACCGTGCCGGGTTATTATTACCGGCAATATCCCGATGGAAGCCCCTGCAACGGCTCCGGCTGCGGCAATGACATTGCCACCGAACGCTCCATGTGTGCCAAATATATTCTCGACTCCGTCCTGTTTTGGGCGGAAGAATACCACATGGACGGCTTCCGGTTTGATTTGATGGGACTACTGGACACCCAGCTTATGGAGACGATTCGGAAAGCACTGGATGACCGATGGGGACGAGGAGAAAAATTGCTGTATGGTGAGCCCTGGTCCTGTGGGGAAACTGTGATGGCGCGGGGATTTTACAGGTCAGACAAAAAGCATTTGTCCGGGATGGACACCCAAATTGGCGCCTTTTGTGACGGGGTTCGGGACGGCATCAAAGGCTCTGTTATGGAGCACATGGCCAAAGGCTTTGTCAATGGTGGAAGGCGTAAGGAAGCTGATATTCTTCACAGCATTTCCGGTTGGTGTGGAAATTATCGGAAATTTTCTGCCTCCGCTCCATCCCAGATTGTTAACTACCTTTCCTGTCACGATGATATGACCCTGTGGGATAAACTGGTTCTCACCATGGACAGCAAAAAACAGTATGATTCCCTTTCTCCAAAAATTCTTCGGGCCAACCGGCTTGCGGCAGCCATTTGCTTTACCTGCCAGGGCCGCTTGTTCCTGTTGTCCGGCGAAGAATTTGGCCGGACAAAGCTCGGCAGCCCCAACACCTATCAGTCCCCCATCACCCTCAACCGGCTGGACTGGGAACGTGCTTGGAAAAATCAGGAGCTGGCAGACTATTACCGGGGGCTGTTTGCCCTTCGGAAAACATTGCCCGCTCTCTGTGACAAATCTGAATCTGCCCGGAATCGGGTTCTCCAAAGCGAAATCCTGCGGCCGGGATGTGTGCAGGTGCTGCTGGACAACACCGGCGGCAGCTGGAAGCAAATCCTGCTGGTATATAATGCATCCAAAAAGCCCCAGCCCCTTTCCCTAAAAGATGGCTGGTTCCTGCTGGCCGACGGGGAAAACAGCTTTTTGTGGCAGGAAGAACACCCAGTCACACAGCTGGAAGCCGCCCCGGTTTCGGCAGTGATTCTGGGCAAAAAATAACCT
>DYBQ01000014.1:41067-45401 GCA_019418545.1 Clostridiales bacterium
AGCGGAGGTCCTTTATGAAATTTCTTTACGGAAAGCATGATGTTTCCGGTCCGGAAAAAAGCCGGGAAAGCAGCTGGCTGCTGACAAACGGCCTGGGCGGTTTTTCCTCCATGACCATTGCCGGCGAGGCCGCAAGAAACGACCATGCACTGCTCATGGCTTGCACCCATGCGCCCAACTATCGGATAAATGTGGTACACCGCCTGCAGGAAACCCTGTGTACGGGAAAAGAAACCTGCTTCCTGTCCACTCAGCAGTTTGCCGATGGGGAACCGGAGGATGGCTGGAAACAGCTCTCTCTGGTGGAAGTGGACGGTCTGCCCCGATGGGTTTTCCACTGGCAGGGAATGGAAGTGGAAAAACAGATAGCCATGGCTCGGGAAAAAAACACCATTGCCGTTCAATACCGGATTTGCAACGACACCGCTTTCCCCTGTACCTTGCGGGTTCGCCCGTGGATGCAGTTTGCTCCAAAAGGAGAGGACCTTTCCCCGGAGCAAACCTTTTCGGTGCAGGAAAATGCTGTAGAATCCGCGGGGCTTACGCTTCATATAGTCACCGGCGGCCAGATAATAGAGGAACCTCTGCAAAAGGAAACCCTGTTCTATGCTTATGATATCTGCGACGGGCGGCGTTCTGCCGGCACAGCAGCATCAATCCTTTCGGTGGAGAAAGAAATCCCCGCCGGGCGCACGGGGCTGCTGGAAATCGTATTCTCGCTGGAGGATAACCCGCCCTGTTGTGAAAGGATATTCTATCAGGCAAGGCAATACCGGAAAGGACTTCTTTCCCGCTGCAAACTAAAAGGGCCCCTGTCCTGCCAGCTGGCAGAGAGCGCCGATGCCTTTATCGCCCGGCGGGATTCCACCGGAGGCAGTACCATTTTGGCCGGGTATCCCTTTTTTGCCGATTGGGGACGGGATACGATGATTGCCCTGCCCGGCTGTACCCTTTCCACCGGACGATATGAAGAAGCCAAAAGCATCCTGCAAACCTTTATGGAAAACGAGCGGGACGGCCTGATGCCCAACCTCTTCCCCGAGGGGGAAAACGAACCCCTATACAACACCGTAGATGCGGCTCTTCTGTTTATCAACTGTATCTATCTCTACCATCGGTATACCGGGGATGCTGCTTTTGTCCGGCAGGCATATCCTGTTATGGAGCGGATTATGGAAAACTATCAAAAGGGGACAGCCTACCACATCCGCATGGAAGAAGACGGGCTCATTTCTGCCGGTGAGGGGTTGGAACAGCTCACCTGGATGGATGTGCGCATTGGAGAGCATCTGCCTACTCCCCGCCACGGCAAGCCGGTGGAAATTAACGCCTATTGGTATAACGCCGCCTGCATTATGGATGTGCTGGCTCCTTTGGCGGGGAAAGACGGCCTATCCTACCGGCAGCTGGCCCGGAAGGTACGGGATTCCTTCCGAAAAAAATTCTGGCTCAAAGAAAAGCACTGCCTGCGGGACGTGCTTTCCGGCGGCCCGGAGGAAGAACAGCTTCGGTGCAACCAGATTTGGGCGGTATCCATGCCCTTTACCATGCTGGATGCCGAACAGGAAAAACAAGTGGTAGAAACAGTTGGAAAAGTGCTCTGCACACCTTTGGGTCTTCGAACCTTAGACCCCCGGGATTCGGACTTTCACCCCACCTATGGCGGGCCGCAGGAAGAGCGCGACCTTGCCTATCATCAGGGAACGGTGTGGCCCTTCCCGCTGGGCGCGTATTATCTGGCCTATTTAAAAGTACACGGCTATTCCGGCGAAGCAGCCCTGCGGGTGCGGGGACAACTGGAAGCCCTGATTCCTGCTTTGCGGGAGGGCTGTGCCGGACAGCTTCCTGAAATTTATGACGGCGAAACGCCCACCGTTTCCCGGGGCTGCTTTGCCCAGGCGTGGAGCGTGGGAGAGCTGCTGCGGGCAGCCGAAGCACTGGAAAACAACAATCTTTTGATTTGAGAGGAGAAAACGACGATGGAACAGGCATTGCAGAAAATTCTCGAAGAAAAATTCGGAAAAACACTGGAAACCGCTGACAGCCGGGAAATCTATACGGCCCTGCTATATTTTACCCAGGACAAAATGGCGGATATGTCCGTGAACGAGGGAAAACGCAAGCTGTATTACGTTTCCGCAGAATTTCTCATCGGCAAGCTGCTTTCCAACAACCTCATCAATCTGGGGCTGTTTGACGAAGCCCGGCAGCTTTTGCACCGCTATGGCCACGAGCTGACAGAAATTGAAGAAGCCGAAAATGAGCCTTCTCTGGGCAACGGCGGCTTGGGACGGCTGGCCGCCTGTTTTCTGGACTCCATCGCCAGCCTGAATTTGTGCGGCGATGGTGCAGGTCTGAACTATCACGACGGCCTTTTCTATCAAAAGCTGGAAAATAACTATCAGCGGGAAGTGAAAAACCCCTGGATTACCCCCGACAGTTGGCTTATCGATACAGGCGTTCATTTTACCGTGGAATTTGGCGGATTCACCATGGACTCGGTGATGTATGACATCTGCGTACCCGGCTATCGTGGACGCCGCAATGCCCTGCATCTGTTCGATTCCCCCACTGTGGATGAGTCCCTCATTGGCGACGGCATTTCCTTTGACAAAACCGATGTTCCTCATAACCTGACCCTATTCCTCTATCCCGACGACAGCGATGATGCCGGCCGTCTGCTCCGGGTGTACCAGCAGTATTTTTTGGTAAGCAGCACCGCTCAGCTGATTTTGAAGGAAACGAAAGAGCGGGGCGGCGATTTTGCCCACCTGCATGAATATGTGGCAGTACAAATTAACGACACCCACCCCACTATGATTATCCCCGAGCTCATTCGCCTGCTGGTAAAAGAGGGCTTGACCATGGACGAGGCCGTGAAAGAAGTAAGCCTGACCTGTGCCTATACTAACCACACCATTCTGGCAGAAGCACTGGAAAAGTGGCCTGCCTCCTTTATTGAAAAAGTTGCCCCTCAGCTCATGCCTATCATCAAGGAGCTGGACGAGCGGGCGAAGAAAATCTCCGACGACCCCAGAGTGGCCATTATCGACAAGGACAACCGGGTACATATGGCTCACATCGACATCCACTTTGGCTACAGCGTCAACGGCGTGGCCGCCCTGCACACCGAGATTCTGAAGGAGTCCGAGCTGCGCCCCTTCTATGAGCTGTATCCCGAAAAATTTAATAACAAAACAAATGGCATCACCTTCCGCCGCTGGCTCCTCCACTGCAACCCTTCTTTGGCAGCCTATGTAGAAAGCCTGATTGGCCCCGGCTTCAAGACCGATGCTATGGAGCTGGAAAAGCTGCTTTCCTTTACGGATGATGAAACTGTGCTTCAGAAGCTTCTGGACATTAAGCAAGAAAACAAAGAAGAGCTTGCCAGCTATCTCAAAGAGACGCAGGGCATTGAGCTCAATACCGAGTCCATATTCGATATTCAGGTAAAGCGCCTTCACGAATATAAGCGCCAGCAGATGAACGCCCTGTATGCCGTATACAAATATCTGCAAATCAAGGCCGGACACCTGCCGCCCCGCCCCATCACCATGATTTTTGGCGCAAAGGCTGCCCCAGCCTACACCATTGCCAAGGACATTATCCATTTTATCATGTGCCTGGGACAGGTAATCGACAATGACCCCGATGTGCGGGATTGGCTCAAGGTGGTCATGATTGAAAACTATAACGTAACCAAGGCCGCCAAGGTTATCCCCGCCTGCGACATTTCCGAGCAAATTAGCCTAGCCTCCAAGGAAGCCTCCGGCACCGGCAACATGAAGTTCATGCTCAATGGTGCAGTCACACTGGGCACCCAAGACGGCGCCAACGTGGAAATCGGCGAGCTGGTGGGCAAAGAAAATATCTATACCTTTGGCAAAAGCTCCGATGAAGTGATTGGGCTGTATGCCACTCACGGCTATTCTTCCTCTGCCATTTATGATTCTGATTCGGAACTCGCCGAACTAGTAGACTTTATCATTGATAAAAAGATGATTCGCATTGGGGATGTGTATGCCCTGTGCCGTTTGTATAAGGAAATCGTGGGCAAAGACTGGTTCATGACATTGCTGGATTTAAAGGAATATATTGCCGTTAAGGAAAAAATGCTGATGGACTATGAGAATCGGAAAGCATGGGCGAAAAAATCTCTGATAAACATCGCCAAGGCTGGTTTCTTCTCCTCCGACCGCACCATTCAGGAATATAATGACGACATTTGGCATCTGTAAGGAGAACTACTATGAAAAAAACAGGCATCCTGATGGCCGTCTCCCGTTTCCCTTAGTTAAAGATATTGTTGGGTATCTCAAGATGTGTCATTCGAT
>DYBQ01000140.1:0-1402 GCA_019418545.1 Clostridiales bacterium
TATTCCAAATGCCGCTCAACCTGCCGAATCACTGGCATACAGGCTGGCATAAGCAGTACACGGGATAATCTTGCCGGTGTTAATTCCTGTAAATCCATTTTCATAATTTCGGCTGCCTGCTGCCGAATTGCTGGCATTGAAACATACAACTCCAAACAGCCATGTCTTCCGCAGCTGCAAAGTGGGCCGTTTTCATCTACACCTACATGCCCGATTTCTCCAGCAAGTCCTCCTGTATTTTGATACAGCCGTCCATCCGAAATAATTCCTGCCCCAACACCATGAGAAATTCCCACATATAAAAATTCTCTTGTATGCTGTGGCGAAAAAAGAGCTTCTGCCAGTGCTGCAGCATTCATATCGTTATTCAGCACTACCGGCAATCCAAATGCTTCTGACAGCATACTGCCAATGGGCATATTGGAAATCCCATAAAAATTTCGTGGATTCAATAAAATTCCCTTCTCACAATCCAAAGGACCAATGGCAGCAATCCCAATACCCAGCACGACTCTCTTTCCTGCATGCTGATATGCCGCTAAAACAACACCATGTATTTTTTCCCAAAATGTTTCTTTGGATTCCTCATGAAACGCCACTGCATTACGGCTCAGTAATGTACAGCAGGCATCTGCCAAAACCGCTGTTGCGCCTTCTCTGGAAATATACACCCCTAATACACAGGGAGCCTCTTCCGACAATGCCAATCCCATAGGATTGCGCCCTGCCCGACTGGTTTCGGTCAAATGGGTTTCCCGAATCCATCCATCTGCAATCAGCTGTGCAATAATATTTGTGATTGCCATTTTACTCAGTCCGCTTTTTCGTGACATTTCAATTCTGGAAGCTGCTCCCTCGCAGCACAAAAGACGAAGCAAAAGCCCCCGGTTTCTTTCTTTTACATCTGTGGAATTGATACCTGTGTACAAAGCTTGTACCCCCCTTTTGTACAGTTGGTCGATTGACATATTTATTATAGCCGCGATATAATGGTAAAGTCAAATTACTAAAAGAGGTGAAATCCATGGCAATTGACATTACCTGTGTTGGAATTCTGGTAGCAGATATTCTAACCAAACCAGTAGAAAGCCTGCCGGAAAAAGGAAAACTGCAGCTGGTGGACAGCATCAATCTTTTTTCAGGCGGAAATGCCATGACAGCAGCGTTAAATATTACTACTTTGGGCGGAAGAGCCGCTATTGCAGGAAAAATTGGCCAGGATTCATTGGGAGATTTTTTACAGGGCAAACTGGACCGGGCTGGTGTCGATACGCGGAGCCTTGCAATAGACCCCCATATTCAAACCGCTGCTTCTGTGGCTCTTTCTGCCAAAGACGGGGAGCGGAGTTTTCTTCATTGTGTCGGCGCCAATGGGAGCTTCTCTCTGGATGACATTTACTGG
>DYBQ01000140.1:1412-5085 GCA_019418545.1 Clostridiales bacterium
GTGATAGAGGAAAGCCAAATTGTCTTTGTAACAGGCTCCTTTTTGCTGGATAGCTTTGACGGAAAACAAACCGCCGCTTTTCTCAAAAAGTGCCGGGAAATGGGAAAAATTACTGCCTTGGATGTTTGCTGGGACAGCCGCGGCCGTTGGGCTTCTTTGCTGGATGAAGCCATGCCATATCTAAACTTTTTCCTTCCCAGTTACGAAGAAGCTATTCCTCTTTCCGGCTTGCCGGATGGCACATCACCGGAAAAAATAGCGGAGGTTTTTTTCCGCAAAGGTGTGGGCAGCGTAATTATCAAATGGGGAAAACACGGCTGTTATGCGCAGGAAAGCGCACAGTCACCGGGAAATTACCTGCCTACTTATACTAATATTCAAGTGGTTGACACTACCGGTGCCGGCGACAGCTTTTGTTCCGGTTTTTTAGCAGCCTATTCCCGAGGCGAAACATTTGTTGACTGCGCCAGATTTGCCAATGCCGCTGGAAGCCACTGCGTTATGGCACGCGGAGCAACTACCGGCATGAAGTCCTATGAAGAAATTAAAGCATTTATGGAGGCGAACCCACTGTGAAAAAGTCCTATACTCCCGAAGATATTCGCAAGCGTACCGCTGAATATTTTGCCAAAGCAGGCATCGTCATTACTCCCGAAGAATATGAGAGAATTGAAATTGCAGATTTTGGCCTTGACCAATTGGAAGAAACGGGGCTGGAACTGCTCACCTATGTAAACACCCAGCGCTGCTGTGCCAAAGAACTGGTACTCTTCCCCCATCAAACATGTCCAGAGCACCGTCATCCCCCGGTAGGAGAGCTCATGGGAAAAGAAGAAACGTTCCGCTGCCGTTGGGGCACTGTTTATCTGTATGTAGATGGGGAATCTGTACAAAATCCTCAAGTACAGCCTCCCGAAGGAGTATACACTGCGTTTCATGAAATCATTCTTACTCCAGGGGAGCAATACACCATTTATCCCAACACCCGCCACTGGTTCCAAGCCGGAAAAGAGGGGGCTGTGGTGAGTGAATTCAGCACCCACTCCACCGATGAAAATGATATTTTTACTGACAGCCGGATTATTCGCTGATTGCGGCTTATAAGGAGGAACTCATTATGCTGACAACCTTACAGGAAATCCTTCGGGATGCCGAAGAAAAACAATATGCCGTCGGCCTGTTTAATATGCTGAATCTGGAAACTGCCCGCGGAATTATTGAAGCAGCCGAAGCCGAACGCTCTCCGCTGATTTTAGGCGTGGCCGAAGTCCATCTGCCGATTATCCCCTTCTCCTATGCATCGCGGATTATGATGGATATTGCACAGCGAGCTACTGTCCCTGTATGCCTTCATTTTGACCACGGTACCCGGTATGAAGCCATTTTGGCTGCATTGAAGGCCGGATTTACTTCGGTAATGTTTGATGGAAGCGCCCTTCCCTATCAGGACAACATTGCCGGAACCAAAGAAATTTGCCGGGCAGCTCATGCGCTGGGTGCCAGCGTAGAGGCAGAATTGGGTCATGTAGGCAATGCACAGGACGATAGTGGAGAAAGCTCTCAGTATACTGACCCCAAACAGGCAGAAGATTTTATCTGTCAAACCGGTGTGGATGCCTTGGCAGTGGCTATTGGTACCGCTCATGGTCAATACCGTCAAAAACCGGTATTGGATATTTCCCGACTGGCACAGCTATATCAAGTCAGTCATAAGTCCCACACCCCGCTGGTGCTTCATGGGGGAAGTGGACTTTCTGACACAGATTTCCGAAATACTATTGAAAACGGTATTCGGAAAGTCAATATTTGTACAGAACTTTGCCAAGCGGCCCAGCGGGCATACCAAGCCTCTTCCGGTTTTGAAGCTGGCGTAACAGCTGCTAAAGACAGCGTAAAAGAAATCGTCCAGGCAAGAATGCGCCTGTTTGGCTCCTCTGGCCATGCGTGATGAAGAGAGGGAAAAGCTATGACTAAAAAAAAGGTTCACCTAATTTGCGGTGCCCATTTAGACCCGGTCTGGCTGTGGGAAAAGGAAGAAGGAATTGCAGAAGCTCTTTCCACTTTTCGGGTTGCCGCCCGTTTTTGCCGGGAATATGATGGATTTGTTTTTTGTCATAATGAAGCACTGCTCTATCAATGGGTAGAAGAATATGAGCCCTCTTTGTTTGCTGAAATACAGGAATTGGTGAAACTAAAAAAATGGCATATCATGGGTGGCTGGTACCTGCAGCCTGACTGCAATATGCCAAGCGGTGAGAGCTTTTGCCGCCAAATTGAGCATGGGCAGGCCTTTTTTCGCGAAAAATTCGGCGTAACCCCCACAACTGCCATTAACTTTGACCCATTTGGCCATTCCCGGGGGCTGGTTCAAATTTTAAGAAAACACGGTTATGATTCCTATCTGTTCTGCCGCCCCTTTGAAAATCAGTGCTCCCTTCCCTCTGACCTTTTTACCTGGGTAGGATTTGACGGAAGTGAAGTTACCGCCGCCCGTGCTTTTGACGGATATAACGCTCTGCGAGGGGAAGCGGTTTCCAAATTATGCCGATACCTCAAGCAGGGAGAAGATACCCCGGTAGGATTCCTGCTGTGGGGAGTTGGCAATCATGGCGGAGGCCCTTCTGTCCCGGATGTGGAAGGACTGGGCTGTTTTGAGCAGGAAGGCGTAACTTTGCTTCACTCTACACCGGAAAATTTCTTTGCTGATTCCGCTGCCAAAAGGAACTCTCCACTTCCAAAATTTGAAAAAAGCCTGAATCCGTGGGCACCCGGATGCTATACCTCTATGATTCGCATTAAGCAGCGACATAGGAAATTGGAAAATCTCCTATATTCTACTGAAACGATGGCTTTACATGCCCATGTTACAACCGGCATGAAGTATCCGCAAAAGGAACTGACACAAGCTCTGGAAGATTTGCTTTTCTGCGAATTTCACGATATCCTTCCCGGCTCCTGTATCCAACCTGGAGAAGAAGCTGCTCTTCGTCAAATGGACCATGGACTTGAAATTCTTTCCAGAATCAGGATTCGCTCTTTTCTGCGTTTGTGCAATGGCCAGCCCAAAACACCAAACGGAGAAATTCCCATATTGGTATATAATCCTCATCCTTATCCCATCGAAACTGACATTGCATGTGAATACCAATTGGCAGACCAAAACTGGGACGAAAGCTATATGACGGGGGCACGGGTTTTTGATGAATCTGGAAATGAGGTCCCCTGTCAACTGGAACAGGAATACTCCAACCTGACCCTGGACTGGCGTAAACATTTGATATTTCGAGCGGTACTTCCCCCTTCACAGGTCAGCCGATTCACCTGTAAAATGATATCTGTACCTTCTGACCATCAACGGGAAAAAGATTTAACCGTAAAAGGCTTGCATACCGAAATGGCGGTGGATTCCAAAACCGGGCTTTTGTCCATCTGCCGGGTCCATGGGAAAGACCTATTGAAGCAAGGCTCATTCCGGGCAGTCGTTCGAGAGACAGATGAAGACCCTTGGGATTCCACCCACACGCATTATGGAAAAGTATTGGGAGAATTCAGTCTTTCGGAGCCACCCAGAGTGATTGAAGATGGGCCGGTACGCCGAGTTATTGAAGCGTGCTTTACTTATGGTCGCTCCCGTCTGCTCCTTACCTACCGGCTTCCTAAAATTGGAACTGCC
>DYBQ01000141.1 GCA_019418545.1 Clostridiales bacterium
TAGCCTCTGCCTTTGCAATCAACTGCTCCAGCATGGTCTTGTCGCCTTGTACAAGCCCTAAGCTCCAAATGCCAGTAAGCAGATTGTCCCATGCGGTGTTCACTTCGTCCTGGGTTGCCTTTTCATCATCCAGAACAGCCTTGGCCTCGGCCAGTACCTTTTCAAAGTATGCTTTTGCACTGTCCGTCACGCCTTCGGTGCTCAGGGTCAATGCATAGTCATACGTCTTTTGCAGCAAGGTTTTGTCTGCCTGCACTGGTGGCACATCTGCACCGTATATCTCGATTTCACTGATTCCCAAGTGGTTAGGAGAATTTCCTTTCACTTCCTGAGGCCGAACCTCTACACTGGCAACATTTTCAACGTTTTCAAAAGTAAATGTAAAAATCTCGCCTGCATATTTTCTCTGTTCTTCGCTAACGGCCAATGTATTTCCATCGGCATCTTTCAAAATACAGCTGACTATAATTTCTTCCCCAGATAGCTCATAGGGAATCAATTTAATTTCTGATACACAAGCTGTTTCATGGAGCTGTACATCCAGATGAATATTGTCGTCCCATGTGACGCCCTGCACTGTGTTTGACTTCCAGGCAGTATTTTCATCATGGTCATGGGCTTTTTCTGCCGAACTGGCATCGTTAAGAGTGGTGGAAGCTGTCATTCCGTCAATATCCAGACCATGCTCCAATACACTTCCGCTTTCACCATCAAAATAAGCATATACTGTCACATCACCGTCTGGCATAATAAACGAACCGCTGGCAGCAGTAGAGCCCTCTTCAGCTACACGATTACTGTTAAAAGCAAAATCACTGCTATCCACCATTTTGGCAGCTTGGTTTCCACTATTATCCAACACATACACCGAATTGACCGTGCAGCCTTCAGCTGCATTCACAGTAAAGGTAACTACATCCCCCACAGATGCTGTTTGCGAGGATACCTCCACAGTCCCCTTGCTGCCGCCTCTTGTGTTGACTGTCCGGCTTTCGGCCTGTTCAAACTTGGCAGTTATCTCTACTTTAGAGTCGGGCATAACAAACTCATACCGATTCGCATCGGCGGTCACCGTCATCGGGATTCCATTTCCTTCTTCATCCCGCACAACCAGAGAGCCAGGAACCAGCTTAAATCCAGAATCAGCCTCATAGGAAACAACCACTGCGTCCCCTGCTGCTGCATTCGGAACATCCACTTCCAAGCTGCCGTTTTCTGTCTGTTCAGCCGTAATATTATATACAGGAACAAACCATGCCATAATGGTAACGGGGCATTCCGGCATGATAAACTGTGCTTTTCTGTCCTTGCTTTCCACAATAACGGCTTCATTATTTTCGCAAATCACGCTGGCCTGCATAAAACGATAGCCTTCTGCCGCTTCCGCTGTTACAGTAACCAAACTGCCGGCTTTTGCGGTACCGTCTACTGTCACGATACCGTTTTCCACCTTATCACTAACGCTAATGGAAAACTCGCCTTCCGGCTCCTTTTCAGGAGTTCCCGTGAGAGTAACGTCACCAGCATATGCGCTGTCCTTTACAAATTCAGGCTGGATGGTTACATCACCTTCTGGCATAACAAACTCATAGTTGCCATATCCATCCTCCCGCTCTGCCAAAACCACTTCATTGCCTTGGCTGTCCAATATCTTAAGGGAAGCTAGGGTATATCCTGCATCGGCTTGAGGGCTTACAATCACAGTTTCGCCCGGCTGTGCGGCAAAAGCTACACTGCCTGCAAACGCCATTTTAATTTTGTTGGTATAATCGGGGTTAATCCCTGTTACATTTTCAATAGAAACACTGGTAGCGACATTGCCATTCTCACAATCAGCTACGTTCAGCTCTCCGCCAGCCTTTACTGTAAAGGGTTCATCTATCAGATTTCCGCTGGCATCGGTCTTTTGAATTGTCCATTCCTCTCCTTCGGTTACGGTAGTAATCCGCCAAGAGGTATTCTTATCTGCGTCATATGCATTAAGGAAATCCTGTTTTTGCTGCTCACTAAAAGCATGAGCCGCAGCAGCATCTTTCCAAGCCTTAATACTGGCTCTGGCTTCTGATGACAAACCGGACACATCGCCCATTTTAAATCCGCCGTCCAAAGCAACTACCAAAGACAAATCGGTATTTAATGACTGTATATCCCCTGTGCTGACACTATACATCTGTGGGAACAGGTTCCGCTGCATCATTTCTGCACGGGAATCGGTCACCGGGTCCGCCTGGTCAGATGGAGCAGACTTGTTAAAGTTCGGCAGGTTTTCGCGGATGGAGCGGTTCCAACTTTCATAGGAAAGCATATCCCACTGATTGGCTGTCATCATGCTGTTAACAAATACAAAGCCGTCTCTATTGGTACAATTCTCATACAGGGTAGAAGCATACTCATTCATGGCCAGCTGGTTATAGCCATTTTTAAAAGCATCTTCTAAACCGTCACAGGACATGCTGTGGACGCCGCTGTTGTTAAATGCCCGTGCCTGACGTTCTGCAATTTCCTTTTGCAGGCTGATTCCACCCAAAAGCGCACCATACACAGAAAGCCACAGTCTTGCAGCAGAAGTACCGGCTTCATAGTCGGAAATATAACTGCCGGTTCCTCGTACACCACGGGTGCAGCCGCTTAGCCGCCATTCTGTGCTGCTGATTTTTTCTACGCCAGTATATTCGATAATTTCTGAGCCAATCCGAACATACTTCGTCCCAGGAGAATCGCTGATACGGTCGAAGTTTCTTCCATCGGCAATATAAATTGTTGTGTCATCCTTGGATACCGGGCGAGTCAGTACCGTTGTCTGCGCATAAGCCAAATCAGGATGAGCGCCATAATCAGTCACATACAGTGGGTCATTCCCCCAACCGCTGGCAACATAGTCAGACATGGAATGAACGCCCAGATTTACACCAAACTGAGCAGCTATGCCGCACATTTGAGTCATCGCGTTATAATCAGAATGTCCCCAAGAAGAGTTAAAACGATAAGAGCCATTAGAATCCCAAGGGCCTACAGCACCAACCATATCATAAACATAGGAGATGCCAGCTTCCGAAGCTGCTTTGGTGATTCCCTCAACACTTCCTGTATTGATTCCGCTGGCTGTAATTTCGGAAAACAGGACTGCTGGTACCTTTTTCTGCCATTCACCATTTATGGTAGGATGGGGCAAATCTTCTCCCAATTCAATCTCTTCTACGGTGTTCAGAATGTTCCGTGCTTTACAGCCAAACAGTGCTATGGAGGAACCTACTACCGAAGCATTTTCTGGATATGCAGAATTTGTCAGGGCAGGGACCTGTTCATCGGCTACGATTGTATAAGAGTCAAAAGAAGGATTTGACTGGTCTACTTTATCGTTGCGTACCCAGGGATAACCGGCAAC
This sequence comes from Clostridiales bacterium, assembly GCA_019418545.1. GTDB lineage: Bacteria > Bacillota > Clostridia > Oscillospirales > Acutalibacteraceae > Heritagella_A. The sequence continues at coordinate 3,386 of DYBQ01000141.1, forward strand.
AATATGTTCGGTGGGCTTAGTATACTCGTTGGTAAAAGACTGCAAAAAGCTTCCGCCCCAACCGCTGGCATTGGGATTCGACTCGCTTTTAGCCGGAGCCACTACAGCAGCCTGAGATTGCCAGGACATACCGGACAAGTAGGTGTTGTCTTGATTGGGATATCCGGGCGGATAGGTAATTTCCGTCCATTCCTGCGGCCAGCCACCAATCGTTTTGTCATTTAAATCGTGAATTCCCAACGCAAAATCATAGTTATAAGCCACCCCCAGGGACTCACCCACAACTTCAGAAATTGTGGTTTTAATGGGTCCCCACAGCAGGGTCTCCAAACTTACACTCGGTGGAACAATCACATTTTCCACCGTAAAGGTAGTATAAGTCCCCTTTGTTTCCAGACGCACATCCACTCGAGCATTAATGGAGGCAAATTCAAAATACAGTACCCCATCTTCATAGCTCATATGGCTGGGGACATGGTGCTCACCGTTGGCAATCAAAGAAACCAGATTAGAATCCTGATGTCCCTCGGGAACATAATCCATGCCGTCCTGTTTGCCTACAATATTGGTAATCTGTCCCTTGGAGTTCAGATAATAATCTACCTGTCCGGCACTGATTCGCACAGCATCTTCAGCCTGAGCGGTTACCCAGCAGGCATCCAGCGTCATATTTTCGGTTACCGGAAGCGTCGGATTATAGGGAGCGCCATCCAGCTTCCAACCGGCAAAATGATATCCCTCTCGGATAGGAGTATCGGGCATCTCTGGTGTAGAGCCCTCTGTCACACGAATCACGGACGGCTCTGTAACACCATCGTGATACTGTAATGTTAATTCATAAACTGAAACTTTTTTCCAGCTTCCTGTCAAGGTAATGGGGCTGGTCACCTCTTGCTGGAAATCATACGGTTCTCCATCCAGCATCCATCCTTCAAACACATATCCCTGCTCAGGATGAACCGGCATTTCCGGCTGCGGCACAGTGGTACCCACAGGGACTGAAACCGTCCAGTTTTCTCCGCCTTCGTAACCCGGGTCAAAAGTTACCTCAGTATTATGGAAAGCTTCCAGCTGTACCCACAAAGGCTGATTGCCGCCGGCGCGTCCATCACTCCACATATATCCGCCAGACCAGAAGCGAATGTATTGTACTGGTGTGGTTTCAAAAACAATGCTGTTTCCATCGGCAGATTCGTCAAACATTTCATCAAATTTGCCTTCTGGATTTGTTCCCAGCTGCTTAATTCCACCTTTATCCTCAGCGTCTGTATTGAACAGGGTTGTCCAGCTTTCCCCATCGGCAGAAATTTGCACAGCCTGATAGAACATACGGCCTGGATTGCTGCTCTTATAATACTGCCAGGTTTTAATTTCATTCATTTCCACTGGCTTACCAAAATCCAGCTGCATATAGCCAGGGTCTTTTTCCGGCGGATTCGGGTCACGACTTTTGTCGCGGAAGGAAACCCAGTTATCGCTATTCAGAACTCCAGATGTCAAAGAAGAAATTCTGTCTTTCTGCTGAAAATCCTCGCTGTCTACAGGACCCTCAAAATTTCCAAATGTCGGTGTTATCCCATAGGCTAAATTTCCTGCCGGAATCTTTTCTTCTTTTGCCATTACCATGGTTCCCGGTGCAAATAGTGAAAAAACCATGCTGAATACCAATATCAGGGATATCCAGGTTT
>DYBQ01000142.1:0-287 GCA_019418545.1 Clostridiales bacterium
AGCCTCTATCCACTCCACATGCAGGGAAGGCTCCTCGTCCTCCAGCACGCGCAGGTCAGCAAGCATCTCCCGGTGGGAAACCTTTTTGCTGTCAAACTCCACCGCTGCCCGCAGCATGGGCGAAGAGGCCGTGGTGGACAGCCCCTTTTCCGCTCCCAGCCCCTTTCCCGCACAGGCGCTCGAAAGCCCGGCGGCCGCGCACAGCTCCCCGGCGGCTGCTTTTTGGATGGGCGTATATTTTTTGCCGCTGCACTGCCGCAGCTCGCTCACCTTTTCCCCATCCACCA
>DYBQ01000142.1:331-4646 GCA_019418545.1 Clostridiales bacterium
GGCGCATCCTGGCCGCCCATTTCGGGAACCAGCAAACAAAGCCCTGTTAACAAATCCGAAACCCCTTCGCCTGCCAGCGCGCTTCCCGACACAAACGGGCAAATTTTCCCCTCTTTTAGCCCTGGCCTCAGCAGGGAAGGCCACTCCTCCTGGGGGATTTCTTCGGACAGATATCTTTCCAGCAGGGCATCGTCCAAGCCGGCGGCGCACTCGGCCATTTCGGGCGTGACTTTGTCCCCGGAAAACCGGCACAGGCAGGTGTGGAACCTGTTTTCCAGCTGCTTCTTCACCCCTTCTGCATCTGCGCCTGCCCGGTCGGTTTTGTTGATGAAAAAGAAGGTGGGGATTTTTTTCTCCCGCAGCAGCTTCCAAATGGTTTCGGTGTGCCCCTGCACCCCCTCCACGGCGCTGACTACCACCACGGCGGCATCCAGCACCCACAGGCACCTTTCCATTTGAGGGGAAAAGTCCACATGCCCCGGCGTGTCTATCAGATACCAGGGAGCCCCCTGCCACGAAAACGGCGCATGGCCGGAGAAAATCGTAATCCCCCGGCTGCGCTCCTGAGAGTCTGTGTCCAAAAAGCTGTCCTGATGGTCTACCCGCCCGGCCTGCCGGATGGTGTGGGACTGGTATAAAATTTGCTCGGAAAGGGTGGTTTTTCCGGCATCCACATGGGCAAGGATGCCCACGGTGCGGGTTTGCGGCTGTGCCATGGTGTTTCCTCCTTTGGCTGCTTATTCTTCCGCCATGGCCAGCAGCTCGGCCTCGGTGAGAATGGGGATGTTTAGGGTTTGCGCCTTGGTGAGCTTGCTTCCGGCTTCTTCCCCGGCCACCACATAGGAGGTCTTTTTGGACACGGAACCGCTGACCTTGCCCCCCAGCTTTTCAATCAGCTGGGATGCTTCGCTGCGGGTCATGGTGGGCAGGGTGCCGGTGAGCACAAAGGTTTTTCCGGCAAAACGGTCGCCTGTGACAGACTTAGTTTCGGTCATGTTGAGCCCTGCCTTTTGCAGCGATGCGATGAGGTGCTGGGTTCCGGGCAGCGAGAAAAACTGCACCACGGATTTTGCCATAATTTCGCCAAAGCCGTCAATTCCGGCAATCTCCTCTTCCCCGGCGGCGGTGAGCGCCTGGATGGTTGGGAAACGGGCGGCCAAAAGCTTTGCCGCCTTGGCTCCAATGTGAGGGATGCCCAGGGCAAAAAGCAATCGGCTAAACTCGTTTTTCCGGGATTTTTCCAAAGCGTCCAGCAGGTTTTGGGCGGATTTTTCGCCCATGCGCTCCAGGCCTGCCAGCTGCTCTCGGGTGAGGGAGTAGAGCCCGGCAGGAGACGAAAGCAGCCCTGCCGACACCAGCTGCTCCAGCAGCGCGGGGCCAAGGCCGTCAATGTCCATGGCATCCCGGGAGGCAAAGTGGATGAGGTGCCGCAAAAGCTGGGCGGGACATTCGGGGTTCGTGCAGCGGATGGCGGCTTCGCCCTCTTCCCGGGAAACCGGCTCCCCGCAGGAGGGGCAGATGCTTGGCATGGCAAAGGGGGCGCTGCCATCGGGGCAGGAAACCACCGACACCACCTCGGGGATAATCTCCCCAGCCTTTCGCAAAATGACCTGGGAACCGATGCGAAGGCCCTTTTCGGCAATAAAGTCCTCGTTGTGCAGGGTGGCGCGGCTAACGGTGGTCCCGGCCAGCAGCACCGGCTCGAAAACCCCGGTGGGGGTGAGCACGCCGGTGCGCCCAACGTTGATTTCGATGGAGAGAAGGGTGGTTTCCTTTTCCTCCGGGGGATATTTATAGGCTTCTGCCCACCGGGGAAACTTGGCGGTGCTGCCAAGCTGCCGGCGCTGGGCAAAATTGTTTACCTTTACCACGGCGCCGTCGATGGAATAGGGAAGCTGCCCGCGCATGTCCCCAATCCGGCGGATTTCCTCCAAAGCCTCGTCCATGGTGCTGCACACCCGATAAAAAGGCGCTACCGTCAGGCCAAGCTGCTCCATGCGCCGCAGGGAAGCGTCGTGGCTTTCCAGCGTTTCGCCCTCGATTTGCTGGATGTTAAAAACGAAAATATCCAGCCCGCGCCCGGCGGTAATCCGGGCATCCTTTTGCCGCAAAGAGCCGGCCGCCGCATTGCGGGGATTTTTAAAGGGCTTTTCGCCATTTAGCTCCTGCCGGGCGCACAGGCGATAAAAGCTGTCGTGGGACATGTACACTTCGCCCCGCACCTCTAAAAAGGGGATTTTTTCCCGCAGGGTTTTGCGCACGGTGGGAATGGTGCGGATGTTTTCCGTCACGTCCTCCCCTGTCAGGCCGTCGCCCCGGGTGGAGCCGCGCACCAGCACCCCGTTTTCATATTCCAGCGAAACGGAAAGGCCGTCAAACTTTGGCTCCACCACATATTCCACATTGCCGCAGGCCTCCCGCACACGGCGGTCGAACTCCCGCATTTCCTCCTCCGAAAAGGAATCGTGCAGGCTTTCCATGGGGATTCGGTGGGCAACCGGCGCAAAGCTGTTGAGCGCAGGCCCGCCCACCTGCCGGGTGGGGGAATCTTCGGTAATCAGCTGGGGGAACTCCTTTTCCAGCTCTTCCAGCTGCCGGTACAGTGCGTCATATTCATAGTCCTCGATTTCCGGCGCGTCCTCTACATAATATTTCCGGTTGTGATAGGAAATGGTTTCCCGCAGTGATGTAAGCTGCTTTTTTGCTTCTTCAATGGTCATGGTGCAAACCTTCCTTTTTTCAAATTCCGTTTCTTTTATGATATGCACGTATGGACGGGGATTTATACACAAAAAACGCCCGCTCTCCCAAAGCTCGCAGGAGGCTTCCTTTCGGGAGAAAGGGCGTTGTGCTATCAGTTTCTGCCCGGCTTAATAAGCTGCGCTTAGAGGATTGAGTACGCCATACTCCTTGTTTTCCATATCGTCGATAAAGCGGATGGCTTTTCCGGCGCCGTTTGCTACGCAGTCCTCCGGCCCTTCGGCTGTGTGTACGGCAATTTTCGTCTTTTTGGAAAGCAGCTTTTCAAACCCTGCCAGGTGCGCCGAGCCGCCGGTGAGGATAATCCCATCCTCATACACGTCGCCCATCAGCTCCGGCGGCGTGTTTTCCAAAGTTTCCTGTACCCGCCGGACGATCTGCATGGCAGGCTCGATCATACATTCCAGCATTTCCTCCGAGGTAATATCCGCCCACTGCGGGAGCCCCGTCAGGGCGTTGCGCCCCTTTACCCGGAAGGTGCGGGGTTCCTGGTGGGGATATACGCAGCCCACGGCTTTTTTGGCTTCTTCGGCCATGCGCTCGCCGATAAGCAGGTTATACTTCCGGCGGATATATTTGACCACCATATCGTCAAAGGTGTTGCCCGCCACCTGCATCGAGGCCGAAATCGCCACGCCGCTGAGGGAAATCACCGCCATATCGGTGGTGCCGCCGCCAACATCCACCACAAAGGTGCCGTGAGGCCGGGAAATATCCACCCCTGCGCCCATAGCCGCCGCTACCGGCTCTTCAATAAGGCAGATTTTCCGCACGCCGGTGGAGCTGATAGCGTCTACCACTGCGCGCTTTTCCACCTCGGTAATCCCGCAGGGGACGCTGACAACTACCCGGGGCATGAACACATGGCTTGCGCTGATTTTCTTTAAGTAATAGCGAATCACTTCCTGCGCCAGCTGGAAGTCGGAAATAACCCCGTTGCACAGGGGGCGCACCACGGCGGTACGCTGGGAGGTTCGGCCAATCATTCGATAGGCTTCTTCCCCTACTGCAATAATACTGTCCGTTACGGTATCCACCGCAATCACTGCCGGCTCCCGCAGGACAATGCCTTTTTTCTCAACATATATTTTTACGTACGAAGTACCCAAATCAATTGCAATATCTGTTCCAGCCACGTTGTATTTCACCTGTCCTTTTCCGTTGTCGTTTTGTGTACACATCGGGCAGCAAAGGATTTTCTTTGCTATTCTTTATATTATAACACTGAAAGGGCAAAATAGGAATAGCCATTCCTTTACTAGTATAAAACTTTTTGTTACCATAACTTTTCCCGGACATATTGGGGGACATTTTTGCACTGCACGGGAAACTGCTTTCGAAGGGCCGGGTGGGCGGTTTCCATCAATACCGGCAAGCCTGCCTTTTGCAAAAGGGGGATGTCGTTAAAATTGTCGCCAAAAGCCATAATATCACTGGGGGTTAGCTTTAGGGTGCGGCAAATCGTATCAAGCCCCGTGCCCTTGTCGGACAGGGTAAAGTCGAGCCACTGCTCCCCGGCCACTGCCGCGTGAAAATGCTTTTCCCAGCGGGGGGC
>DYBQ01000142.1:4656-4939 GCA_019418545.1 Clostridiales bacterium
TTTCGGCCAATTGGGTGTCGGGCGTACAAAAAGCCGAAACCTTGATAATGTCCTCCGGGATTTCCTGCACCCGGCGCACATAGGCGATGTTGTTCCCGGCAAAGTCGCGGATGCACTTGACGATTTCTTCCTCCTTGGGCATGAGGTAGCTGGTATTCACGCCGGACACCAGTACCTCGCAGTCCTGCCGGGCAACAATTTCTTCCGACAGGGCTTCTGCCAGGCTGCGCTCCATCACGGTTTTTCCAAGCAGCGGCTGGTGGCTCCCCGGCCCATATACGGC
>DYBQ01000143.1 GCA_019418545.1 Clostridiales bacterium
AGTTCATAGTTTGCAAGGATTCCCGCTGCGGCGCCAAAAGGAAGCGCCCCATTGATACTAAAGATTCCCGTTATAACAGTCAGTGCGCCGGTAATCAGCAAAAAGGTGCCTGGAAGCACCATCAGCAAGTTTGACAGGATTCCTATGGTGGAAAGCGTGCCAAAGGACAGAATACTGATAGGCAGCGTAAACACCGTGGACGAAATAGTAACCGAGAAAGAATCCACGATACTATCCGCCAGTTTGCTGCACCGGCTCGTCATCAGCCACAAAGGCAGCCGCATCTTGCACCAGGCGGCAATCCCATTTTGAAAAAGTATGATTCCCAAAGTGGACGAACAGGATAACAAAAACCCTATGTCTCCTGCCGAAAACGGGTTTATTGCACAGAGAAGGAACAAAGCAATCCCCAGCGAGTTCAGCCCATCCGATTTTCGATTGAGCAGCTCTGCCGCCAGATATAAAAGAAACATAATGCCGCTGCGCATAATGGAATAGGAAAAACCGGCAAGCGTCATAAAAGAGAGCACCACTGGCATCGACAGAAAAAGGCTCACCTTTCTTGGCAGCCCCAGCAGAAGCAATAAAGCCAGAAATCCCTGTACCAATACCGAAAGATGCAGTCCCGATACACTGAGCAGGTGGGAAACGCCAGCCATTCGAAAATCCTCAGAAATGTCCTCTGGAATCATCCCCTTATCTCCCAACACCATCCCGCTGATAAGCCCTGCCTGCGGCTCCGGCAAAAGGGTATACAAGACATCTTCCATTTTCTCCCGGAGCTTCCGAAAAGGTTCATTCCATAAATTATCAGAAGACCGCGTAATCGAAAAAGAATCATATTCATACCAATAGGCATTGTGAAAAATCCCGCGGGCCGCATAATAAGGCGCCATGGTCTCGTCCATATGATACAGGAATATGGTTCCCGAAATGACATCCAGCGCATCTGCTGTCAGAGCCGTCCGGCTGGTCATGCGGACCTTTCCCCGAATCGAAACGGGATTTTCCGATTCATCTTTTGCCTCCAGCACTTCCAGTTGATAGACAAATTTTTCTCCGTCTTTTTCGGGAAAATCGGAAATCCGGGCCGTAATTTTATATTCCCCCTCAGGCACAGTGCTTGCCTGCTCCCATATGGGAAAGGAATATCCAAAATATAAAAGGGACAGAGCACAAACGGCCAGCGCAGTGGGAACGACTCCTGCTTTTTTCAAGGGGGCAAACAGCATCGAAATTCCAAACAGAACCAGCACCGCAATTCCCAGCCACAGGCAGTTTTCTTTCAGGATAAAAACAGCGGCCATCAGCGTAAGCAGACAAGTAAAACCTACACACGCAAACGGCCGCTTCATCATTTATACTCCCATCTGTCGGGAAATCCCGATTATGCTTTTTCTTTTACAAACAAAGGCAAAGGCTCCAGGAAAATAATATCATCCCGGTTTGCTGCATCGCCTTCTGCCAAAACCGTAGCTCTGCCCACGATATTTCCACCAAACTTTTCGACCAAAGCTTCCATCGCTTCCAAAGACTCACCGGTACTAATCACATCGTCTACAATCAGTACACGCTTGCCTTCAATGACTTCCCTGTCTTCTTCGGACAAAAACAGCTTTTGCACATGGTCGGTAGTAATGGATTTTACTTCCACATGGATGGGATTGCGCATATAAGCTTTAATGCCCTTACGTGCTACGACATACCGCCGTACTCCCTGCCTTGCCATTTCATAGCACAGCGGGATTCCCTTACTTTCAGCAGTTACTACCACATCATGCTCCGGGCAGCGTTTGAGCAGCTCCTCTGCTGCGCGCTCTGTAATTTCCACATCACCAAACATGACAAACCCGGCAATGTCCACGGTATCACTGATGGGGCAAATGGGCAAATCGCGGGTACATCCGGCAATGTCCATTCGATAATATTGTCTTCCGTCTTCTTTTGTAATCAATTCTGCCATGATTTTTTTGTTCACTCCCTGCAGATTCTTTGGAATCAAACTGTTTCAGCCGCCATCAGCCGGGAGGCCACTTCATGGAACGTCCGCCCAAAAGATGGAAATGCAGGTGCTGTACCGTTTGGCCGCCGTCTTCACCGCAGTTGTTGACAATACGATATCCCTTTTCCAAACCAAGTTCCTTTGCCAGCTTGGCAGCCGTTACAAAGATGTGAGAAACTACCTGGCTATTTTCTTCTGTCAATTCATTGGCAGAAGAAATATGGGTTTTGGGAATGAGCAGTATATGCACCGGCGCCTGGGGGTCCAAATCATAAAAAGCCAGAATCTTATCATCCTCATAGGCTTTTTTGCTGGGAATCTCCCCATTTGCAATTTTGCAAAAAATGCAGTCCATGGAAACGCCTCCTTCTATATATGGATTTACTATCGTTTATTGTATCATATTTTAAAAAAAATCTCAACCTGAGAAAGAAATGAAAAACATCTTCCAAAAAGCAGTGGGCACACACCGAAGTGTGCGCCCAAAACTATTTTTACATCATATTTCCAATAATCCCGTCAGCTGCCTGCAGAGCATCATCGAGCTTGGTCATGTCTTTGGTACCAGCCATAGCAAAATCGGGCTTGCCGCCGCCGTTGCCGCCTGCCACCTTGGCCACCTCGCGGACAATCTTACCTGCGTTCAGGCCCTTGGCCTGCGCTTCCTTGCCCACGCTGACGGCAATGTTGGCCTTTTCATCCTGGGCAGAAATCAGCACAGCCACCATGTTGGGCTTGGAATCGCGCAGCTTGTCGCACATGGTGCGCAGAGCGCCTGCATCCACATTGCGCAGGATGGCAGAAATCACCTGCACACCCTTCACGTCGCGGGCAGAGTTCAGCAGGTTGTTTGCCTGATGGGAGGCAAGCTTTGCATTTAGAGCCTCAATTGTGCGGTCCTTCTCTTTCAGTTCAGCGCTGAGCTGCTGGGCTTTGTTGGCCAAATCGGCGGTGTTGTTCACCTTGAGGGCAGCTGCCGTCTCGTGGATGCTGTGGATAGCGTTTTGAATGAGAGCCAGCGTACCTACACCGGTCACGCCCTCAATCCGGCGGACACCGGCAGCCACAGAGGACTCGCTGACAATCTTAAACAGACCCAGACGGGCGGTGTTGCTCACATGGGTACCGCCGCAGAACTCACGGGAGAAACCGTCTTCCACGCTGACAACGCGGACGATATCGCCATATTTCTCTCCGAACAGTGCCATAGCGCCCAGCTTCTTGGCCTCTTCAATGGGCATTTCCTTCATCTCTACCGGTACAGCCTTGAGGATTTCCTCGTTGACCTTGGCCTCTACCTTGGCCAGCTCCTCGGTAGTGAGGGCGGAGAAGTGAGTGAAGTCAAAACGCACATGCTCGCCGTTAACCAGCTGGCCGGCCTGCTCCACATGGGTACCCAAAACTTCACGGAGGGCAGCCTGCAGCAGGTGGGCGGCGGTGTGGTTCCGCATAATGGAAGCGCGGCGGTCTACATTAACCTTTACTTCTACCTCGTCGCCCACTTCAACAGCACCGGCTGCTGCCATAATCTCGTGGAGGTATACGCCGCCGTGGTTCTTGGTGGTATTCAGCACATGCAAATCAGCGTCTGCGTCGGAGATTACGCCAGTGTCGCCAACCTGTCCGCCGCTCTCTGCATAGAAAGCAGTACGGTCCAGCACCAGCACGGCTTCTTCGCCGCCCACAACGCTGTCAACGCGCTGGCCATCCTTTACGATTGCCAAAACCTTTGCCTTGCAGCTCATGGTCTCATAGCCCACAAACTCGGTGGCGGGCAATCCTTCCAGCACATTGCTCTCGCCTTCCCAGGCATCAGCGCCGGCGTTCTTCCGGGCGTCACGAGCACGTTCGCGCTGCTCTTTCATCAGCTCCTGGAAACGTTCCTCGTCCACACTGGTGTTCTTTTCAGCCAAAATCTCACGGGTCAAATCCAGCGGGAATCCAAAGGTGTCATACAGTTTAAAGGCATCCTCACCAGAAAGTACACGGGCCACGGATTTGTCGGAGAGGTCACCGGCAAAGTTTTCATCAATAAGGTCGTTGAGCATTTGCAGACCCTTGTCGATGGTCTTAGCAAAGCTCTCCTCTTCCACGCGGATGAGCTTCAGAATCATGTCACGCTTTTCTTCCAGCTCGGGGTAGGCACCACGGTTCTCGGCAATCACAGTTTCGGCCACTTCAGAGAGGAAAGTACGGTTAATCCCCAACAAACGGCCATGACGGGCAGCGCGGCGGAGCAGGCGGCGGAGCACATAGCCTCTGCCCTCGTTGCTGGGCATAACGCCGTCGCCAATCATAAAGGTGGTGCTGCGGATGTGGTCGGTAATCACACGCAGGGAGATGTCCTTTTTCTTGTCTTCGCCATAGGTGATACCGGCAATCTGGCAAATGTGCTTCATGATGTTCTGGACGGTATCCACCAGGAACAGGTTGTCCACGTTCTGCATGATGCAGGCCAAACGCTCCAGACCCATACCGGTATCGATATTGGGGTGCTCCATGGGCGGGTAGTTGCCCTGTCCGTCGCTGTCGAACTGGCTGAACACCACGTTCCAGAATTCCACATAGCGGTCGCACTCGCAGCCGGGGCCGCAGTCGGGGGAGCCGCAGCCGTGCTCGATGCCGCGGTCAAAATAGATTTCGGAGCAGGGGCCGCAGGGGCCGGAGCCGTGCTCCCAGAAGTTGTCCTCCTTGCCGAACTTGAAGATGCGCTCGGCGGGGATGCCGATCTCCTCGTGCCAGATGCGGAAGGCCTCGTCATCGGCGGGGGTGGTCTCGTTGCCGGCGAACACGGAGGGATAGAGCCGCTCAGGGTCCAGACCCACCCACTCGGGGGAGGTCAGGAACTCCCAGGCCCAGTGAATGGCCTCCTTCT
>DYBQ01000144.1 GCA_019418545.1 Clostridiales bacterium
GCATTTGGAATATGTGTTGACTGGAGCGGTAAACTTGTTGAACCCGGAAGCTATTATTATTGGGCACGAAGGTGTTTATTTGCCGGATGTCCTTTTGGCCAGGCTAGAGCAGGGGCTCAACAGGGGAATTTTAGCCAGTGGTTACCGTCATGTAGCAGTCCGAAGAGCGGCTTTCGGAAAAGATGCCCCTTTGGCAGGAAGTGTCTGCTGTGTTTTGGAAAAAGTTTTTTGTGGGCATTTGTATGAAAAGGCTTGAAAAATTAAAATATAAGAACGATTCGTGTTTTTATATAGTTGTTTGCTTTTTGAAACCCCGTCTTTTTTAAAAGACGGGGCTTTTCTTTAAAATTGTAGTTTTTTAGAGACGATTGTTATTTTTTGATGTGGAAATTAGCTGAATTCTGTGGTAAAAAGAAGTAAAAGGGAATCAGTTTTCTGCTTCTATTATTGTTTTGGAAAGGAGGGAAAAGTTTCGGAGGAGATGTCGGGACAAACACAATAGGGTGCTTTGCCCCGGAAAATTTTGTAAGGAGGAGTTATCATTGAAAAAGCTGAGAAAAAGAGTATTATCCCTTTTACTGTCTGTAGGCCTATTATCTTCTACAGTGATTTTGCCCGGACAAAGTGCGGTGGCTGCAGAAGACAAAGAAAACCTTGCTTTGGGAAAAACTGTTACAGTAAGTGCTGGCGGTGATGAAGAACTTGCTCAAAAAATAACCGACGGCGCCATTGCCCGGGGCTGGGAGAACAGTTACTTATTCCGTACTGCTGCCGAAGCAGAAGATGAAAACGAAAAAGCCTATATTACCATCGATTTAGGTGAAAGCCAGGAAATCAGCCAGATTAAGTATATTGGTGCAGTGCCGGCTGATGACGGATATACGAATACTTCTCACCATATGGTATTTCGTGTGTCAAACGACCCCGAGTTTTTGGATGAGTCCACACAAACAGTATATAATACTGACAGTGCCAATTTCTTTGGATTTGGTGCTGGAGAAGATACAGAAAAAGAGAATTCCCTTGAAGGAATTCTGATTGATTTTGAGCCGGTAACAGCTCGTTATGTCCGGTATTATCAGCATGGTGCTTCTACGCTGCCTTCTCCTGGACAAAACGCATGGCCCAATGCCCTGACTGCCTGTGAAATCGAAGTGTATGCACCCGGACAGGAAGAAGAACCTACGCTGGTTCCTCCGGGAAATCTGGCATATGGAGCAGACATTACCGGTTCTGAATTTACATCTACCGGTGCAGATACTGGCGGCTGGTGGGGAGGTTATGACCGTAACGACCTTTCCGACATGGTGAGCGGTGTTTTAAACAGCGACTATTGGAAAGCCCCCAGAAACAATCCCGATGGACTATCTGGAGAAAGTGTTTATGTCTTAGTAGATTTAAAGGAAGTAAAGGCAATTAACACCCTGAAAATCTGGAATTATTTTAAAAGCAACGGACAAAACCTAATTTATTCCACACAAATTCTCCAATTGTCCGAAAATGGACAGGACTGGGTGAACGTGTATAATTCCGATAAGGACAACCGCGCTGGTCAGGACCCGTCAGATTCCGGAAAGCTGGTGTGCGGCGGAAGACTGCAAAACGGTGAAATTACGGGTGTTCCTGCTGGAAATGACGAAGCCTATGAAGAAAGCTATGGCGGGGAAGGAAAAACCGTTTACTTTGATACCCAGAACGCCAGATATATTCGCTGGTGGTGCAGCGGAAAAATTGATAATGATTTGCCCCAGATGGTGCAGATTCAGGCTTATTACAACCATACGGTAACTTTCCAGTATGGGGACGAAAAAGAAGTTGTGCGGGTTGGGGATGGAGAAATGGTTTCCCGTCCTGAAGACCCCATTTCTTCCGAGTTAGGCCAGCTGTTTGACTGCTGGACCGTTGACGAAGTCGACGGCGAAGTGTGGGATTTTTCACAGCCTGTTACCAGTGATTTGACGCTGGTTGCCAACTGGAAAACGGTTCCGGTACATACCGTATCTTTTGATACCCAGGGCGGTTCTGAAATCGAACCGGTTCAGGTAACGGAAGGGGTTGCCATTACAAGACCTCAAGACCCGGAGCGGGAAGGATATCTGTTTGCCGGTTGGAAATGCGAGGGTGTCCCCTATCGGTTTACAGAGCCGGTTATGGAAGATATTACTCTGACGGCTGCTTGGGTGCTTCCGGCTGAACCCGATGCTTTCGTGATTCATGCAGGTCTTTTGGATATGACGCTGGATAGCCATGGACAGATTACCAATTTGGTCAGCACACTGGATGGAAAAGATTATTATTGCCCTGGCCCGGATGACCGCTTGAGAAGCCTGATTTCTCTGGTGGCCGACTATCAGGTGGAAACGCCTACCTCCCTTGAATATGATGAGGAAACCGGTGTTTTGACCTTTGGATTTGCCTCTATTGATACCACAGCTCAGGTACAGCTTCAGGATAAGGGCGATTATACTTCTATGACCTTGATTGATGTAAAACGTCCAGATGGTGTTACACTGCAAGCTGTGTTGTGGGGCCCCATTAAGAATACCATTACTACTGGCGGCCAGACAGTAGGTACCGCCTATGATGATGAGTATGCGATTGGCCTGCATATGCTGAACAGCAAAACCATCGGCGGATGGCCCATTGAGTATAAGGAAGAATTTTATGCTCCCGATTTGCCCAATGTAAATGGATATGCTGACCCTCGTGTTACCCGGAATATTTATTCCAATACAGCAGCATTTTCTACTTGGGGCAGCGCCCTGCAGGCATATACTTGGGATTATACCCAGGATACCATGCGGACAATTACTTATTATTCTGAAATTCCTCAGCTGCAGCCTGCTATGACAGGAAAATATGCAGATGAACTGGCCAGCATGATTGGCTCTTCCGTGGCACTGTATGGTACCCGCCCGGATAACATTCTGAATGTGATTTCCAATATTCAGCTCAATGAAGGACTTCCCCATACCACCATTAACGGGGAATGGCAGAAGACTTCTATAGAAACCGGACAGGATTTCCTGGTATTCAACGATGCTATCTGGGGCAATGTTGCTAACGATGCCCAAATGGCAAACGCTGCTGGAATCAACTATATTTATGGACAATATGGTGCTTCTGGTCCTTGGAACGGCGAAGGCTCCTATGAGTTTAACGGAAATTTTGGCGGCTCGGATGAAAATGCAAAAGCTATGGTAGACGAAGCCGCAGAATATGGTGTGTATATTGGTACCCATACCCTTTCAAATCTGATTAGCTATGGTACAAAGTATGCACAGCCTGAGGCAACAGATGCTTTGTCTTATGCAGGATTTTCTGCTTTGACCCGCGATGTTTCCCCCACTGATACTACCATTTATGTCAAAGATGGTTTCCCGTTCTCCGACACAGTTGTTGGAGGCAGCGGCGGCAATCGTGATGTACGTATTGGCAGCGAAATGATTACCTTTGCTTCCTGTACACAGGTAGGCCCTGATGAATGGGCTCTTACCGGTTGTAACCGCGGCTCCAATGGGACTGCCAAAGCTGCACATGCTGCTGGAGAAAATGCTTATAAACTGTGGTATTACTATGTCGGCTTGGTTGGCGGCTGGGATTCTCTCGACCCCATCACTACCCGCATGGGTACAGTGTTCAATACAACTGGAATCCACTGCATGTCCTACGACTCTTTTGAATCTACAAAAATGTCTGTATACAGCTCTCTGCTTCCCAATTTGTATATGAAGAGCGTGTATAACCAGGTAAAAGAGGCAGGAAATGCTGACGGATTTATTACCGAAGCCAGCGATATGGATACCAATATCTGGGATGTCCACTCCCGCATCAGCTGGGGCGAGTCCAATACTCCGCTAAACCAGATGATGAACTATCTCAGCTATTACCGTCAGAACTTCTTCCCCGCTATGCTGGGTTGGATGTATGACCACGGCAACCATGGCGGATACAGCGAGCCTAATTTGCTGATGAACCTGTCCATGAAGGGTGGCTGGAATGCTGGTGCTGGCTGGTATGTAAACCGCAATACCTTTAATCAGTATCCCCATATGGCTGAAATGTTGAAAACCTGGAATAATGCCATTCAAAAGGGCGCATTCGTTCCCGGTGAGGCTTATACGGAAGAAATCCAGACTGCCATGAGAAGTGCATGGACCAATGGAAGAGTTTGGACTTTGGAAGAAACAGTAGCAGACCAGGAATGGGTGCTACAGGAAGTGAATAAATCTGACATCAGCCAGAAGATTGGCGAACCGGTAACACTGTATGCAACCGGTGATGTAAACATCAATCAGCCTGAAAACGGCGATATTTCCACAAGTACTTCTACCGAGTATTCCAGAGCTCATGCCGGTGATGTAGTTACCGTATATGAGCAGGCCTTTACGGGATATCGGATGGTTCCCGGTTCGCTTACTGTAAAAGCAGAAAATGGAGAGCTCTGCGAACTGACCCCTGTCGAAGGTGAGAGCGATGCTTATACCTTTGTGATGCCTGATGGTGATGTAGAAATTACAGCGGAATATGTTTCTGACGAGCAGGAGCCCGCTGATAAAACTTTGCTGCAAAAGACTTATGACTATGCATTGACCCTGAGCACCGAAGGCGTGACGGACAGTGCAAAGGCATATTTTGAAAAAGTACTGGCCGAAGCAAAGGTCGTTCTTGACAACGAAAAGGCAACTCAGGATGAAGTGAACACCGCATGGGATAACCTGCTTAACGGCATTTGGGGCCTGGGTCTGGTACAAGGCGACAAGACCATGCTGGAGCAGTTGATTGCGAAGGCAGAGGCAATGATTTCCGAGCAGGATAAGTATGTACAGGACAACTGGCAGCAGCTGGTAGACGCGCTGGAC
>DYBQ01000145.1 GCA_019418545.1 Clostridiales bacterium
GCCATGCCGTCCAGTACAAGAGGGGAGGACGCCCCGGCTTTGACGGAAAGCCTGGCTGCCGCCCTGCGGGAGGTGGCTATCCGGGAAAATGATGACGATGCCCAGCACAACTATTTTATCGGCCTTGCTTATTTGGCGGGCATTGATGTAGAGGTAGATAATCACCGGGCAGAAGCGCTCATCCGTGGCGCAGCCCAGCAGGGCTATGAACCAGCTATGGAAAAGCTTGTTTCCATGTACCATTCCGGCGAAGGCGTAGAGCGTGACTATCACAAGGCCATCGAGTGGCAAAAAAAGCTCATTGAAAGCCGGGAAAAGGCATGGGAAGAATCCAAGACGGAGGATGCCTTTCTTGAACTCACAGATGCCTTGGGGGATTTGGGCGATTTTTATAAAGAGCTGGAGGATATACCCAACTGGCGGTGGGTTTGGGAAACCAAAATGCTGCCTCTCTGCAAAACTGTGCGGGAAAAGTACCGGTTTTCTTCTGCACATCGACGTGCAGCTGTCAGCTATAACAATCTGGGAGACATCAGCAAGGCAGAAGGAGATTTATCAGGAGCCCGGAAGTATTTTGAATTTGCTTTGGAAATCAACAAACAGCTTACCGAGGAATCGCCGACTATTGAAAATCGCCGAAATTCGTCCATCAGCTATAACTGGTTGGGAAGTATTAGTATGGAAGAAGGAAATCTGTTGGTAGCCCGGAAGTGTTTTGAGCTTGCTTTGGAAATTAGTAAACAGCTGGTGGAGGAATCGCCGACCATACAAACCCGCCGGGATTTGTCCATCAGCTATACCTGGTTGGGAAGTATTAGTAAAGAGGAAGGAAATCTGCCGGTAGCTCGGAAGTATTTTGAGCTTGCATTGGAAATTAACAAACAACTATCCGAAGAATCTCCAACTATAAACAATAGATGGTATTTGTCTGGAAGCTATGAATGGTTGGGATTAATTATTGGGATGCAAGCGAACTTGGAGTCTCCTCGAAAATTTTATAAGATTAGCATGGAAATAAGAAAACAGATTGTAAAAGAACTACCAACTATTGAAAATCGCCGGGGATTGTCCGCCAGCTATGAGAGAATGGGAGACATCTGTAAGGCAGAAGGGGATATCCCAGCCACCCGGAAGTATTATGAGCTGGAAACAGGTATATTCGAACAACTTGCAGAGGAATCGTCAACTATTGAAAACCGCCGGAACCTATCCATCGGCTATGAGAGAATGGGAAACATCTGTGAGGCAGAAGGAAATTTACAGGCCGCCCGGAAGTATTATGAGCTTGCTTTGGAAATCAGCAAACAGCTTTCGGAGGAATCGCCGACTATACAAAATCGCCGTGGCTTGTCCATCAGCTATAACAATCTGGGAGATGTCTTAAAGGCAGAAGGGGATATCCCCGCTGCCCGAAAGTATTATGAATTAAGTTTGGAAATCAGCAAACAGTTGGCGGAGAAAGCATCGATGCCCGAAGTGTGGGATGACTTGGCGTTTTCCTATTATGAATTGGGAACGCTGGATGATTGGGATAATTTATCTTTTTCCTATTATAAATTAGGAACGCTGGATGATTCGGTTCTTTGTTTGCATCAAAGAATGAATCTTTGGAGACAATTGGGTAAACTGTCCCAAACACTTCCAAGCAGTATTCAAGACAACAATGATATCCACTTTCAGATTGAGAAGTCCGTTTCATATTTACAAAAAGCATTGGATATTTGGAGCAGACTTGCCCAACAATACCCGTCTGTTCCCATCTTTGCCCAAAGACGCGACATTGCCCGCTTAGAACTCAAAAAGGTAATACCTTTTCTACCTGATTCTTCCCCCAAAGAGAAAATCATGCCCATCCCTTGACAGGGGGGAATGGGGTAGTTTATAATAAGTACTAATATGGTTTTAAAGACTGTGAAGGGGATAAGACAGCAGATACGCCTTGCAGAGAGCCGGCGGCTGGTGGAAGCCGGCAGACGCCTGCTGTGGATACTCACCCCGGAGTCTCTGCCCGGATAAGGGGCAGGCGGTTGGCCCCGTTACCCGCCCGGGATTTTATAAAATCCCACGAGGGCCGCAGGCATCCTGCGGCTGAATCAGGGTGGTACCGCGGACAGGAATTGTTTCGCCCCGGATATGGCACAGTCCATATCCGGGGTTTACTTTTATTTGCCGGAAGGGAGAAAATCATATGGGTAAAAAAGACCGGGAGAGGGAAGAAGCCCTGTTTGCACGCTTCCCCACCGCAAAGGCCTATGCCGAAAGCATACGGCCGCTGCTCAGCGACTACCGCTACCGCCACAGCATCAACGTGGCCTATGAAGCGGTGATTCTGGCGGAAAAATATGGCGCAGACCCCAAAAAAGCCGCCGAGGCCGGGGTGCTTCACGACTGTATGAAGGATTCCACCCCCGCCGAACAGCTGACGCTGATTGAAAAGGCGGGCATCCATCTGTCCGAGGTGGAGCAGGGCGCCAAAAAGCTCTATCACGCTTTCAGCGGCATGGCCTATATGCAGGAAAAGCTGCAAATCCACGACCAGGATATGCTCAGTGCCGTCTACTATCACACCGTTGGCCGGGCCGGCATGAGCCCTCTGGAGAGGGTTATTTTTATCGCAGACTTCACTTCTGCCGACAGGGACTATCCGGGCGTGGAGAGGATGCGGGAAAAAGCCCGCCGGGATTTGCGCCTTGCCATGATAGAAGGGCTTTCGTTTTCCATCAGGGACTTGGCACAGCAGGAAGTACCCATCCATCCCGACACGGTGGCCGCCTTTAACTGGGTGCTGATGCATCCCGAGCATTTTGAAACCGAAGCGATTACAAGAAAATGATATAAGGAAGGAACAAAGCTATGACAGAACTGGAACTGGCCAAAGCCGCTGCCAAAGCGCTGGACAGCAAAAAAGCCCTGAACCTTAAAATTTTGCACATCACGGAGCTTTCCGTCATTGCCGACTATTTCGTCATTGCCACCGGTACCAGCAACACCCAGGTAAAAGCGCTGGCCGACGAAGTGGAATATCAGCTCAAGGAAAAAGGCGTTGCCCCCGGCCATATCGAGGGCTACAACTCCAATTCCTGGGTGCTGCTGGACTATGGCAGCGTGGTGGTGCATGTGTTCACCCAGGAATCCCGCAGCTTTTATGATTTGGACCGCCTGTGGCAGGACGGGGAAGAGGTTGACCCCGAGCTTCCCGACGAAGCATAACAGAAACTCAATTTTTTTACATAAAGGAGTATCTCTCAAATGAAATACGAGCCCAAAGCAATTGAACCCAAGTGGCAGGAAAAATGGGAAGAGGCCGGGGTTTTCCACGCCTCCAACGATTCCGATAAGCCCAAATACTATACGCTGGTAGAATTCCCCTATCCTTCCGGGCAGGGCCTGCATGTGGGACATCCCCGTCCCTACACCGCTCTGGACATTGTTTCCAGAAAGCGCCGGATGCAGGGCTATAATGTGCTGTACCCCATCGGCTGGGACGCTTTCGGCCTGCCCACCGAGAACTATGCCATCAAGAACCACGTGCATCCCGCCGAGGTGACGAAGCAGAATATCGCCCGGTTTAAAAAGCAAATCCAGTCTTTGGGCATTTCCTTTGACTGGAGCCGTGAAATCAACACCACCGACCCCGAGTATTACAAGTGGACCCAGTGGATTTTCCTCCAGCTGCTCAAGCACGGCCTGGCCTATAAAAAGGAAATGGCCGTCAACTGGTGTACCTCCTGTAAGTGCGTGCTGGCCAACGAAGAAGTGGTCAACGGCGTGTGCGAGCGCTGCGGCAGCGAGGTGGTGCGCAAGGTCAAGTCCCAGTGGATGCTGAAAATCACTGCCTATGCCCAGCGCCTGATTGACGACTTGGCACAGGTGGACTATCCCGAGCGGGTAAAGGCCCAGCAGATTAACTGGATTGGCCGCTCCACCGGCGCAGAGGTGGACTTTACTACCACCGCCGGCGACAAGCTGACCGTTTATACCACCCGTCCCGACACCCTGTATGGCGCAACCTACATGGTGGTTTCCCCCGAGCACCCCTATCTCGAAAAGTGGGCGGACAAGCTGAGCAACCTGGACGAAATCCGCGCCTATCAGGCCGAAGCCGCCAGAAAGTCCGACTTTGAGCGCACCGAGGTGGTCAAGGAGAAAACCGGCGTGCGGCTTCAGGGCGTTTCCGCCATTAACCCGCTGACCGGCAAAGAAATCCCGATTTTCATCTCCGACTATGTGCTGGTATCCTATGGCACCGGCGCCATTATGGCTGTGCCTGCCCACGACACCCGCGACTGGGAGTTTGCAAAGAAATTTAACCTGCCCATTATCGAAGTGGTAAAGGGCGGCGACGTGGAGAAGGAAGCCTTTACCGACTGCGAAACCGGCGTCATGGTCAACTCCGGCATTTTGGACGGTCTGAGTGTGGAAGACGCCAAAAAGCGCATTATTGAATATCTCACCGAAAAGGGCATCGGCCACGAAAAGGTGAACTTTAAGCTGCGTGACTGGGTGTTCTCCCGTCAGCGCTATTGGGGCGAGCCGATTCCTGTGGTCTATTGTGAAAAGTGCGGCTGGGTGCCCCTGCCCGAAGACCAGCTGCCCCTCACCCTGCCGGATGTAGAGTCCTATGAGCCCACCGACAACGGGGAATCCCCCCTGGCTCACATGACCGACTGGGTGAACACCACCTGCCCCCACTGCGGCGGCCCTGCCCGTCGTGAAACCGACACCATGCCCCAGTGGGCCGGTTCTTCCTGGTACTTCCTGCGCTATATGGACGCCCACAACGACAAGGCGCCTGTAGGCAAGGAGGCGCTGGATTATTGGAACCGGGTAGACTGGTATAACGGCGGCATGGAGCACACC
>DYBQ01000146.1 GCA_019418545.1 Clostridiales bacterium
AGTTTGACGAAGCAGGTTTCCCCCAGCACGTTTGTGGTGGAATGAAGCAGCCGGTCTTTTGTAATCCCAAGCCTTTTTCCAATCTCCTCTGCATCAGCGGCAAGGCGGCTGTCGGGGCCATGAAAAGCGCAGACAATCCCCTCCAAAAGAGGTTTCATAACGCCGGTAAGGTTGATAGTTTCGGATTCGGGGATGGAAAGACACACGTTTATGGCAAAAGGCTTTCCGGGCTGTATGGCGTAATGCTGGTGGATTTTGGAAGAATCCTGTGTGAGTGCTTCCCAATAATAAAAGGGCTTTTTCTCCCCGCGGAACCCTTTTGAAACGGGAACCGGCTCCCAGTCAACGGCAGTATCCCTGGTTGCCTGTAAGTCCACAGCTGAGGCGGAATCCATGATTTTGTACAAATAGATGTGTGGAAAGGCCCCGTTGTCCACAGCCACAAAATCCTCGTGGGAGGAAACAAGGGCTGCCGAAACCTGATTTTTGGCAGTCTCCCGGAAGGAATGGGCACCAATGTTATAAAACAGGATGTTTTCCAAATCAAAAAAACCGTCTTTCACAGTATGGCAGTACGCTGTGAGGCATTGGTTCTCAGCAGAGTACAGCTGCAACAAGGCACACCGCAGCCTTTTTCGGAACTCCTTTTGCCAGCCCCTAGGGGAGAATGCAATCCTCTTTTTGGAGCAGGCCAGAACAGAATTTGATGAAAAATATATTTCATAGTTTTCCTCTTTGCAAATCGGCTGCATTTTCTCCAAACCTTTCTGTACCATTCGATTTCCACATGGCTTGCTGCTGCGGATTTTTGCGCTTTTTATGATGATATTTTATCCCATCCCCAAAGGGTATGCAAGCACTATCACACATTTTGAATGGACAGGCAAGAAGAAGCGGTTCCCTACATACGATGACATAAGGAGGGAAAGCCTATGAAAAAAAGAGACTTGCCTGTTGTGCATTGTACGTACTGCAATACCGAAAAGAGCCTTCCTCAAATTTTGGAAGAATCTTTTCGGCTTTATCTTTTGGGTATCCTTGCCGCCCCGGGGAACCCTTTGACATCATCCAGCCCATAAATGGCCGCTTATCCCGGGAGGAATCCTATGTATTTCGAGATAAGCAACCCCATGGATTACCGTGTGGCTTTATACATCAGGCTGTCAAAAGAGGATGAAAACGAAGGGCCGTCCCAAAGTGTCCAGAATCAGGAATCCCTGCTGCGGGAGTTTGTGCAGCAGCATGGGCTGTCAATCTATGACACCTATGTGGATGACGGGTTTAGCGGCACCAGCTTTGAGCGTCCCAGCTTTGAGCGGATGATAGGGGATATTGAAGCGAAGAAGGTCAACATGGTGATTACCAAAGACCTTTCCCGTTTGGGCCGTGACTATATTATGACCGGTCACTATATGGAGCGGTATTTCCCGGAGCACCGGGTTCGGTATATCTCCCTGCTGGATGGCATTGACACCGGCGTGGATTCCACTGCCAACGAAATCACGCCCTTCCGCGCCATTATGAATGATATGTATGCCAAGGACATTTCCAAAAAAATCAAGTCGGTTAAAAGGGACAAACAGCGCAAGGGGCAGTTTATCGGCGGCAAACCTGTATATGGCTATCAAATGCATCCCACGGAGAAAAACAAAATCGTCATTGACCAACAAGCGGCTGCCGTAGTGCGGCGCATCTTCCATTTGGCCCTGTCCGGCATGAGCTGCCGCAAAATTGCAGCAGCCCTCAATGAAGAAGGCATACCGTCCCCAGCCGCCTATGCCAATTTGACAGTTGCCAGGCCCGGCCCCTACACCGGCCTGTGGAGCAGTGAGAGAATCTCCGAAATGCTGAAAAACGAAACCTACATCGGCAATATGGTTCAAGGGCGCATGATAAAAATCAGCTACAAGTCCAAAAAGTGCCTGCGGCAGCCGCCGGAAAACTGGGTGGTAGTGGAAGGCACCCACGAGCCGATTGTTGATAGAGAAACCTTTCAAAAGGTGCAGCTGCTGATAAAGAGCCGCCAGCACACCCGAAGCCGCACCTATGATTTTTTGCTCAAAGGGCTAATTTTCTGCCACGAGTGCGGCGCCCCCATGGCTGTGCTCAACCGCAAAAATGCAGCAGGCGAAGACAGGCTGTTTTTTGTCTGCCGCACCTATCAGCGGTTTACCAAGGCGGGCGTTTGTACCTGCCATTCCATCAAGGAAGAAACGGTGAATGAGGTAGTGCTTTCAAAAGTGCGGGAAATCTGCCAGGCCTATCTAAAACCGGAGTGGTTTCAGCCTATTGCTGCACAAATGCTAAAAAATGCCGGTGCGGAAACTCGCTGGCAAGAAGAAATCAAGTCTCTGCAATCAAAAAATGCCGGGCTGACCGGCCAATTGGACATGATGTATCGGGACCGGCTGAGCGGCCTGCTTTTGGAGGAGGACTTTCAGCGCATGTATCAAAGGCTCAAAGCAGAACGCTTGGCTTTGGAGGAACAGGTGAAAGCCTTGGAGGAACAGGTGAAACCGGGAAACAGGGAAGAAAAAGCCAAGGCGCTGGTGAAACAGTTTCTGGACTCGGCACTGACTAGCCGGGAGCTGCTTATGAGCCTCATCGAGCGGGTGGAGCTGACCCAAAACAAAGAAATCATCATCAAATTCCGCTTCCACGAGCTGGAGGCGATTTCTTAGGGGGTATCGTTTACAATAGGCGCGCCGCTATGTATCGCGTATTGAAAAAAAGGCGCTGGAAAAGCTAAAAGTCCGTTTCGAAAATAAAGGCAAAAAAAAATAAGAAAGATTTTTATTTTCTCTTGACAAACCGGAAATTGTCTGGTACAATAAACACGAATTCAAGAATAATTATCATTTTTATTTTGATTGATTCAGAAAGGGGGCGGCAATGAAACGGGAAAATTTCAGTCGAAAGAGGCAGGCAATTTTGGAAGCAATCTGCAGCACCAAAAGCCATCCTACAGCTGAATGGGTGTATCAGGCGGTCAAGCCGCAATATCCCGATTTGAGTTTGGGAACCGTATACCGGAACCTTGCCCGGTTTAAGGAAGAGGGCAAGATTGTAAGCATCGGGGTTGTGAACGGGCAGGAACGTTTTGATGGAAATACGTACCCCCACAACCATTTTATATGTACCCACTGCGGGATGGTAATCGATTTGGAAGAGCGGTATTTGCCGTCCGAAACACACCAGATGCTGTCGTCAAAATATGGCGTTCAGGTGCAGTCCCACGAACTGGTTTTTCGGGGAATCTGCCGGGAATGTTTGGAAAACAGCCTAAAACCGGATGAAAAAGGGGCATAATCCCCTGAAAGTCTGGAAGATTATAATGAAGATTTTATGGAGGTAACTAAAAATGAAAAAATTCGTATGTTCTGTTTGCGGTTATGTTTTTGAAGGCACCGAGGCTCCCGAGTTCTGCCCCCAGTGCAAGGCTCCCCGCGAGAAGTTTGTGGAGCAGTCCGGCGAGATGAGCTGGGCAGCTGAGCATGTTGTGGGCGTTGCCCAGGGCTCCAGCGAGGACATTATGGCTGACCTGCGCGCTAACTTCCAGGGCGAGTGCACCGAGGTTGGCATGTATCTGGCCATGGCAAGAGTGGCTCACAGAGAAGGCTATCCCGAAATCGGCCTGTATTGGGAAAAGGCAGCTTGGGAAGAGGCAGAGCATGCAGCCAAGTTTGCTGAGCTGCTGGGCGAGGTCGTAACCGACAGCACCAAGAAGAACCTGGAAATGCGCGTAGAGGCTGAGAACGGCGCAACCGCTGGCAAGTTTGATTTGGCAAAGCGCGCCAAGGCTGCAAACCTGGATGCTATCCACGACACCGTTCACGAGATGGCTCGCGACGAAGCCCGTCATGGCAAGGCTTTCGCTGGCCTGCTGGCTCGTTACTTCGGCAAATAAGAAACAGTTCAATTCAAGAACTTTGCCGCACTATAATTCGTAAAATAGTAAAACAAAACCGGCTTGGGCATGGATTCGTGCCTCAGGCCGGTTTTAGTTTTATATTTGAATATTTGCGTTTTGCTTATTGCTGAAAATTCACAGGCCTAAAAGCTGCTTTTTCTTTGCTTCAAACTCTTCTTGTGAAATTGCCCCCATATCAAGCAGTTCCTTAAACTTTTTTAATTCATCAGCAGCGGAAGCCGGCGCGGAATGATGATTTTGCTCCAGGGTTTCAGCTTGCTTCTGATACTCCTCAAACGCTGCCCTAATTTGGTTAGCCACACTGTTTGCAAATTCATTTGTTTTGCTGAAGCTGAACATACCGCTGCAAAACAGGATTCTGTTGGTATCGTTCATGGCATTTCGGTTTTGTGCCGAAGAAAAGTCAATTCCCACCACACGGTTTTGAGAATTGATGCCTGTTAAAAACACAACCTGTGCAAATTGAGAATTGAAGTTTGCTTTTACAAAGTCAATCCCCACATAATTTTTGAAATACCATGTCATAGTTTGCTGCCCGTTAAGATAGCCGACTACTTTTGTATCATCAATTTCCAATTTGTCATAATACAAATTACTGGCAATCGTGGTTTTCTTTCTTTGTTCAGCAGGAATAGGAATTGTTTTCATGATTTTTCACCGATTTCCTTTCTCAAAAAGTTCAGCCTTTATAGGGCATACCTTGATAGTATCCCATCAGCAAATAAGTAAAAACATTGGTTACAGCTATAATAGATAGCTGACTTGTTGATATGTTTTATGTATATTATATCCAATCATTTGGCGGCCGTCAAGATAAGCCCCGTAATTAAATATACAAATTAAAATGA
>DYBQ01000147.1:0-3790 GCA_019418545.1 Clostridiales bacterium
GGCAGCTTCTGCCATGATTGCTGATAGAAAGGTTGATTTCATGCTGCACTTGGTTTATGGCCGCGCAGGAAGCGGCAAAACCCGCTATGCCCGGGAGCTTTTGGCCTCCCTTTGTGAAAACGGCGCCGGGAACCTGCTTCTTCTCACGCCGGAACAGGTTTCTTTTGAGAGCGAGCGCGCCATGCTGCGGCGCCTTGGTCCCCGGCGGGCACAGGGCGTTGAGGTTCTAAGCTTCACCCGTCTTGCCAACACGGTGTTCCGCACCTTTGGCGGACTTGCCGGAAAACGCCTGGACGATGGCGGAAGAACCATTCTCATGAGCCTTGCGCTGGAAGAAATGGGGGATACTTTAGAGCTTTTCCGACCCCAGGCCAAAAGCGGCGAAATGATTCAGCTGCTGCTCCAGTCCTCCGCCGAGCTGAAAATGAGCGCCGTTTCCCCCGAAGCGCTCCGGCAGGCAGCGGCCCTTTCCGGCGACGAAGCGCTGCAAAAAAAGGCCGGGGACATTTCTTCGGTGCTTTCGGCCTATGACGCATTGGTGGCAAGAAGCTATCTTGACCCCCTCGACGACCTGACACGGCTGCGGGACTGCCTGCAAAAGCACAACTATTTTTCCGGGTATACCGTGGCGGTGGATTCCTTCAAGAGCTTTACGGTACAGGAGCTGGAAGTGCTGCGGCTTTTGCTGCGGCAGGCAAAGGATGTGTATGTTACCCTCTGCGCCGATGGCCCCGGCTCCCCTAAAAAACAGGGAAACGGGATGTTTTCCACCGTTTGCCGCACCGCCAGCCAGCTTTCCCGCATGGCAAAAGAGGAAGGCGTAAAAATTACCCCGCCGGTGCATTTGTGCGAAAGCCCCCGGTTTGTTTCCCCTGCTCTGCGGGAGATGGAAAAGCAGGTGTTCCGGGGCGAAAAGCCTTTGCCGGAAGAGGACAGCAGCGGAATCACGCTGGTGTGCGCCCGGCACATCTATGAGGAAGCCGAGTTTGCAGCTTCGAGGATTCGGCGGCTGGTAATGGAAGAAGGCTATCGCTGGCGGGATATCACCATCATCCTGCGCCGGGAGGACGCCTATCGGGGCGCGCTGGACATTGCCCTGCGCCGGTGGGAGGTGCCCTGCTTTTTTGACCATCCCCGCTCGGTGGACGCAGAGCCTGTGATGCGTTTTGTGCTGGAAGCCTTTGGAGTTATTAACCGCAGCTTCCGCTCCGACGAAATTTTTTCGCTGCTGAAAACCGGCCTTGCCGGGCTGGATGCAGAAGAAATTGCCCTTTTGGAAAACTATACCTTTTTGTGGAATATCAGCGGCAAAAAGTGGCTCTCTCCGTGGAAGGAAAACCCCGATGGCTTTGTGGAAGCCTCCACGGAAGAGCAGGCCCAGCGGCTGGAAACCATCAACGCCCTGCGGGAGCGGGTGACAGCCCCTCTCGAGCGCTTTGCTTCCTCCCTGGCGGATACCGACGGACAGGGGGCGGCCGAGGCCATTTTCCGGCTGCTCACCGATTTTCATGTTCAGGAAACGCTGCCCGCCCTGTGCCGAAAGCTGGAAGAATCGGGACAGGCCGAAACCGCCGCCCATCAGTTGCGGCTGTGGGACGTGCTGATGAATATCCTTGACCAAACCGCCCTGGTGCTTTCCGGCCGAAAGCTGGACGCAGAGCGCTATGCCCAGCTTTTGCGGCTGGTGATGCAGGCCGAAGAAATTTCCGATATCCCCCAGCAGGTGGACGAAGTCACCCTGGGCACTGCCGACCGGATGCGTCCTGCCAGCCCCAAAGTGGTTTTCCTTTTGGGCGCGGTGCTGGGCGAGTTTCCCCAAACGCCTGCTTCCGGTGGCGTGTTCAGCGAGGAGGAAAGGAAAACCCTCATCCAGCTGGGGCTGCCTCTCAGCGATTCATTGGAGGACAAAGCGCTGGAAGAACAGTTTGTGGCCTATCAGGCCATGACCAGCCCTTCGGAAAAGCTGTTTGTCAGCTGGCCCGCTTCTTCCGGCGATGAAAGCTGCTCCCCCTCGGAAATTGTGGAGGAGCTGCAAAGCATATTCCCAAACCTGCCGGTGCAGCCGGCGGGAGCCATGCCCCCGGAGCAGGAGGCCAGCTCACCGGAAGCGGCTTTCTCCATGCTTTCCAGAAAATGGCCGGCACAGGATACCCTGTATGCCACCCTTCGCGCCCTGTTTGAAGGCAAAGGCGGATATCAGGGCCGTTTGGAAGCTTTGGAGCGTACAGCGCAGCAGTCCCCCATGGCCTTCCGGCAGCAGGAAAAAGCCGGGGAGCTGTTTTCTGGACGCAGCCTTTCCGCAACGCAGATTGAGACCTATCATCTGTGCCGTTTCCAATATTTTTGCCGCTATGGCATGAACGCCCGGGAACGCCGTCCCGCAGAGCTGGGCTCCATGGAATATGGAAGCCTGATGCATTTTCTCCTGGAAAGGGTGTTCAGCCAAAAAACCGGCAAAGAAGTGGCGGCGATGGAGAAGAAAGCGCTGGAAAAAGAAGTCCTTGCCCTCATTGACGAATATGCCCTTGCCTGTATGGGCGGCGCAGAGAACCGCAGCGCCCGGTTCCGCTTCCAGCTGCGCCGGCTGGCCGATTCCGCCTGTGTGGTCATCCGGCACATCGGGCAGGAGCTGGCCCAAAGCCGTTTTGAGCCCAAATATTTTGAGCTGGAGCTGAAAAGCGGAACGCGCTTCCCTCCCCTGCGCATTTCCACCGAAGAGGGAAAGGTTACCATTGGGGGAAAAATTGACCGGGTGGATTTGGCGGAGCTTCACGGGGAAACCTATGTACGAATCGTGGACTATAAAACCGGGTCAAAGGAGTTCAAACTCACGGACGTGCTCTATGGCATGAATATGCAGATGCTCATCTATCTGGCAGCCCTCATCGAAAGCGGCGGCCTCAAAGGAGCGGGCATCCTCTATATGCCGGCCATACAGCCCCTGGTACCTGCCGGCCGTCACACACCTGGGGACAAAATTGAAAAGGAAGCAGAAAAAAAGCTGAAAATGAACGGCCTGATATTGGACGATTCCGAAGTCATCACCGCCATGGAGGAAAAAGCCCAGGGGAAATATATCCCCGTAGCCCTGAAAAACGGCGAGCCTTCCAAACAGGACTATGTCCTTTCTGAAGCCCAGCTTGAGCAGGTGACAGGCTATGTAAAGTCCCTGGTGCGCCAAATGAAAAAAAGGCTTTTGCAGGGGGACATTGCAGCTTTGCCCCTGCTTGCCAACCAGCGGGGCTGCCAGTGGTGCCCCTATTTCCCCGTGTGCGGAAAAGAATATGCCGATACCGACATACACAAGGTCCGGTTTTCCAAGGAAGAAGCCCTGCAGCGGATGAAAGACAAAAAAGATTGAGGCATTCCCCCACGGCATTTCGCTTTTATTCTATTATAGAAATATATAAACCCGCCTTTCGGGTATACTGAGACATACTGTGAAAAAAATAAAAAGAAGCTGGAAAACGGAGGATTATCCTATGGAGGCTCTGGTACAAACCCTTTTGGACGCATTCAAGTCAATCCCCTCGGAGCTGGTGATTGCGATTATTTCCGTACTGCCGATTTTGGAGCTGCGCGGCGGGATGCTGGCAGCTACCCTTTTGGGCGTGGACATGTGGCGCGCCTTTTTCATCTGCGGCATCTGCACGCTGCTGCCCATCCCCTTTATCCTGCTGTTTATCAACAAGATTTTTGACTGGATGCGCAACACCCGGTTTGTCAAGCTGGTAAACAAGCTGGAAGAAAAGGGCGCAAAAAAGTCGGCCAAAATCAACCAGTATAAAAC
>DYBQ01000147.1:3800-4769 GCA_019418545.1 Clostridiales bacterium
TATAAAACACTGGGACTTTTTATCTTTGTGGCCATCCCTCTGCCCGGGACCGGCGCCTGGACCGGCGCGCTGGCGGCTTCCCTGATGCGGATGCCCTTTAAGTATGCCATGACATCCATTGCTCTGGGCACGCTGGGGGCAGATATCATTATGATTTTGGTATCCTATGGGATTTTGGGGGCTTTTTTGTGAGACAGGCAGAAATCGCCGTTATCGGCGCGGGCGCTTCCGGCCTGATGGCCGCCCTTTGTGCAGCAGAAGAGCAAAAAAAGCAGCACCGGCCTGTTTCGGTGCTGCTTTTGGAGTCTGCCCAAAAACCGGGGCGCAAGCTTTTGGCAACAGGGAACGGGCGCTGCAACCTTGTTAACGCCCGCATGGAGCTGCGCCGTTTCCACGGGGATGTCCGGGAGGCAAAAACGGTTTTGGAAAGCTATCCCCCGGCGGCTGTTGTCCGCCGTTTTCAGTCTTTGGGGCTTTTGTGCCGGGAAGAAGAGGAAGGGCGGGTATATCCCAACAGCGGGCAGGCCTCGGCAGTGCTGAACACCCTTCTCTATCACCTGTCTGCATTGGGTGTGGAAATTTTGTGCCAATGGCCGGTCACTTCCCTGCTGCCGGAGGGCAGAGGGTTCCGCATTGCGTCCCTGCCTGCGGGGGAGCAGGTGCTGGCCAAAAAAGTTGTGCTGGCTTCCAGCGGAAAGGCCACCCCTCAACTGGGCTCCGATGGGAGCGGCTATGCCCTTGCCCAAAGGTTGGGGCACAGCCTCACCCCCTGCTTTCCGGCGCTGGTGCCGGTGTGCTGCGACAAAAAACGGGTGCGCCCCTTACAGGGAATGCGCGCCCGGGGAAAAGTTTCCCTCTGGCAGGGGAAAACGCTTTTGGGGGAAGAATCCGGCGAAATCCAGTTTACGGAATATGGCCTTTCGGGGATTTGTGTGTTCCAGCTGTCCCGGCATTTGGCAAAATGGCAGA
>DYBQ01000148.1:0-2594 GCA_019418545.1 Clostridiales bacterium
TACCAAAGCTATGGATATGGAGGATGTGGCTGTGGTGCTTATCACCGAGCGGCTGCTGACCCTTTGCCCCGAACTGGTTTATGATTTTAAACTGAACCGAAAACGGCCCCTGATTGTAGAAATTCCAGACCGTCACGGAAACGGACGTACCAAGGATTCCATTACCCGCTATGTGCGGGAAGCCATCGGCGTAAAAATTTAAGCCGGCAGAACGGAGGGATTCCATATGGCAACCAATGAAGAAAAGCTTAGCAAATTTAATCAGGCCATCCACCACTATGCGGAGGAACAGCGCCGAAAAATAGAGGAAGAAGTTGCAAAATTTAAGGAGAAAGAGCTGAGCGAAGCAGAAGACGAGGTCCTTTTGGAAGCATATCAGCTCATTCAGAAAGAAATGGCACAGATGCGCAGCAATATCACCAAGGAAATGGCGCATCGGGAAATGGACAAACGTCGGGAACTGTTGGAAAAGCGCCGTCAAATTATGGGAAAAGTTTTTTCACAAGCCGCGGATAAGCTGCGGGAGTTTGTAAAAAGCCCCGAATATGGTGAATGGATGAACGCCCATTGCCATCAATTGGCAGATGTGTTTACCGAGCCAGGGACCGTTTTGTATGTGCGGCCTGCAGATGTGAACATGAAAGAAACCTTGGTGCGCTCTTTTGGGGCTCAATGCCAGATTGAAGCCGACGAAGAAATCCTTCTTGGCGGAATTCGTGCCCAAAACCTTGTGATGGGCTTGGTGGCTGATATGACACTGGACTCGTTACTGGAAAACCAGCAGGAGTGGTTTGAAGAAACTTCCGGCCTGCAGGTCCGGTAACAGCCGCTGATTTGTCGGCGGTGTGAATTCGCACGTCTTCTGAAAAAGGAGACGTACAGAAAGGCGTGGTACTTTCAAAATGGAAAAGAAAGATGTAATCTTTGGAATAAACGGCCCTGTGGTTACGGTTAAAGATACCCGCAGTTTCTCCATGATGGAGATGGTGTTTGTGGGTAACGAGAGGCTGGTTGGCGAAATCATTGGTATTAACAGTGAGTTTACCACCATTCAGGTGTATGAGGAAACGACCGGTTTGCAGCCTGGCGAGCCTGTGGTTGGCACCGGCAGCCCCATGAATGTAACATTGGGCCCTGGAATCCTTGACAATATTTTTGATGGCATTGAGCGCCCCCTAAAGGCAATTGCAGAAGAAAGCGGCTCCTTTATCAACCGGGGCAGCAGCGTGTCCTCTTTGGACACAGAAAAGCTGTGGGACGTTACTGTTACGGTTAAGGTGGGCGACATTCTCAGCGGCGGCGATTTTTATGCTGAATGCCCTGAAACCCCCATTATCAAGCATAAATGCATGGTTCCCCCCACCCTCTCCGGTGAGGTGGTTTCCGTTGTCAAAAACGGCCAATATCGGGTAAATGATATCATCGTGGTACTCCGGGACAAAAAAGGCGTGGAGCATAAGCTTACCCTCTGCCAGCGGTGGCCCATTCGGACTCCCCGTCCGGTAACCAAACGGCTATCCCCCTCGGTCCCACTGATTACCGGCCAGCGCGTGATTGATACCCTTTTCCCCATTGCAAAAGGCGGTACAGCGGCTATTCCCGGCGGTTTTGGTACCGGGAAAACCATGACCCAGCACCAGCTGGCAAAATGGTGTGATGCAGATATCATCATCTATGTGGGCTGCGGCGAACGCGGCAACGAAATGTCCCAGGTGCTGGATGAATTCAGCGAACTGGTTGACCCCAAGAGCGGACGGCCTATGACAGACCGTACCACCCTGATTGCCAACACTTCCAACATGCCTGTGGCTGCCCGTGAAGCTTCCATTTATACCGGCATTACGCTGGCGGAATATTATCGGGATATGGGCTATCATGTAGCAATTATGGCTGACTCCACCTCCCGCTGGGCCGAGGCTCTGCGTGAGATTTCCGGCCGTTTGGAAGAGATGCCCGCTGAAGAAGGTTTCCCGGCATATTTGCCATCCCGCCTGTCCGAATTTTATGAGCGCGCCGGTATGGTGGATAATTTGAACGGTACTGATGGCTCTGTTACCATTATTGGTGCAGTATCTCCTCAGGGCTCCGACTTTTCCGAGCCTGTTACCCAGAACACCAAGCGTTTTACCCGCTGCTTCTGGGCGCTGGATAAAGCGCTGGCCTATGCCCGCCATTATCCGGCCATTAACTGGACTTCCAGCTACAGCGAATATTTTACTGACCTTGACCCTTGGTATAAGGAAAATGCTGGAGAAGATTTTATCAAATATCGTAAGACCATAAACCGGCTGCTGCAGGAAGAAAATCAATTGATGGAAATTGTTAAACTGATTGGCTCTGATGTCCTGCCCGATGACCAGAAGCTGGTGATTGAAACAGCCCGTGTAATTCGTGTAGGTTTTTTGCAGCAGAACGCTTTCCATGCTGACGATACCTTTGTGCCGCTGGAAAAACAAAAGCGCATGATGCAGGTAATTTTGCACCTGTATCAGAAGGCACATCAACTGGTAGCTGCTGCTGTCCCGATTTCTTCCATTTTGGAAACCGGCCTTTTTGATAAGCTAATCAAAATGAAGTATGACATTCCTAATAAC
>DYBQ01000148.1:2604-4694 GCA_019418545.1 Clostridiales bacterium
CCTAATAACCGTCTGGATATGTTCGACGACTATTTGAAAGAAATTGATGAAAAAATGGCTGGCATTTTGAATTCCTAAACGGTTGCATTTGCCAGTTCCGGTAAGATGTTTCCCGTGCGAGAACATCTCCTTTTCCGGAAACTTGCAATTTTGGATGTCGCACGGAGAAATGGCGGTATATCATGATTATTGATTATATTGGCGTAAAAGAAATCAATGGTTCCCTGATTGTACTGGATGGTGTAAAAGGCGCTTCCTACGAAGAAATTGTTACCATTCGGCTGGATAACGGCGCCCTTCGCCAGGGACGTGTGGTACAAATTGAAGGGGACCGCGTAGTGGTGCAGGTGTTCCAGGGTACCCGTGGGATTTCCCTGGACAATACCCGTACCCGCCTGTTGGGCCGTCCGATGGAGCTGCCCCTTTCCCCCGAAATTCTGGGCCGTGTGTTCGACGGTGCAGGACGCCCCATTGATGGGCTGGGAGACATTTTCCCCGTAAAGCGTGCCAACATCAACGGTACGCCTATGAACCCGGTTTCCCGTATTTATCCCAAAAACTACATCAACACCGGTATCTCTTCCATTGATGTTCTGATGACTTTGATTCGCGGCCAGAAGCTCCCGATTTTCTCCGGTTCCGGTATGAACCATAACGAGTTGGCCGTTCAAATTGCCCGTCAGGCAAAAATTAAGGATGCTACTGGCGACAACTTTGCCATTGTATTTGCTGCAATGGGCGTTAAAAACGATGTGGCAGAATATTTCAAACAGTCCTTTGACGAGTCCGGTGTACTCTCTAAGGTGGTTATGTTCCTGAATTTGGCCAACGACCCCATTATCGAGCGTACCCTGACCCCCCGCTGCGCGCTGACGGCTGCGGAATATCTGGCATTTGAACTGGATATGCATGTGTTGGTCATTATGACTGATATGACTTCCTATGCCGAAGCGCTGCGTGAATTCAGCTCCTCCAAAGGAGAAATCCCCGGCAGAAAAGGCTATCCCGGCTATCTGTATTCTGATTTGGCTTCCCTGTATGAGCGTGCCGGTATGGTTCGAGGCAAAAAGGGCAGCGTGACCCAGATTCCCATTTTGACCATGCCCAACGATGACGTCACACACCCGGTACCTGATTTGACCGGTTATATCACCGAGGGACAAATCGTATTGGACCGCAGCCTTGCCGGCAGCGGGATTTATCCCCCCGTTTCGGTTCTTCCCTCTCTTTCCCGTTTGATGAAGGATGGCATCGGTGCAGGCTTTACCCGGGAAGACCATTCTGCGCTGGCAAACCAGCTGTTTGCTGCCTATGCCCACGTAATCGATTCCCGCTCCCTAGCTTCGGTTATTGGTGAAGAGGAGCTCTCCCCTACCGACAAAAAGTATATGGAATTCGGCAAACAGTTTGAGTCTATTTTCCTGAACCAGGGACCCAATGAAAACCGTACCATTGAGGAAAGTTTGGATTTGGGCTGGAAACTCTTAACAGCTTTACCCAGAGAAGAGCTTGACCGTGTGGATGATGAGATTCTGGATAAGTATTACGAAAAGGCTAAGGGCACTGTGGTAAGCTCTTCCCCAGAAGCCCAAGAAAATAGCAACGGCAAATAAGGAGGTGAGCCTCGATGGCACAAATCGTCCCAACCAAGGGCAACCTGCTGTCCACCAAAAAGTCTCTTACCCTTGCCCGGGTGGGATTTGAGCTGCTGGACCGCAAGCGCAATATTTTGATTCGTGAAATGATGGGGCTCATCGAGCGGGCCAATGCCATTCAGGGAAAAATTGACGACACCTATGCACAGGCTTATCTGGCACTGCAAAAAGCCAATATCACCTTGGGCATCTGTGGAGAATTGGCGCAAACTGTCCCACAGGAAACCAATTTGCATGTGGCCTATCGCAGCGTAATGGGTGTGGAAATCCCCATGGTTTCTTTGAGCAAATCTTATTATCCGGTTCCTTTCGGGATTCATGCCACCAACGACTCGCTGGATAAGGCTTATAATAAATTTAACGAGGTAAAAGAGCTGACAGCTGAGCTGGCAGAGGTCGAAAACAGCGTGTATCGTTTGGCTGACTCTATTAAAA
>DYBQ01000149.1:0-4390 GCA_019418545.1 Clostridiales bacterium
GTATAATATGAATGGATATTTGTTATCCAATATTCATTAGTTCAGTCATATTTCTTTTGAAATACCGTGTTCATCAATGAAAGGAGTTCGTATTATGACATTCAGCAAAGAAAATCTGATTGCTTCCAGCGAGTTGGTTGAAATTTACAGAGACGGCGATACCTGTATCAAGCTGTTTAGAGAAGGCGTGCGCAAAACCAATCCCCTTTATGAGGCTCTGACCCATTCCCGTGTGGAAGATACAGGCCTGCGCGTTCCGGTAATTCATGAATTATCCGTTATTGACGGTCGTTGGGCCATCCATATGGACCTTATCGAAGGCAAAACCCTGGCCGATTTGATGAAGGAAGACCCCGACAATATGGATAAGTATCTCAATGATTTTGTGGACATCCAGCTCGAAATCCATTCCAAGCAGGTTCCGAAGCTGAGCAAGCTGAAGGATAAGATGAGCCGTCAGATTAACTCCCTGACCGAGATTGATGATGTGAAGAAGTACGAGCTTCTGACCCGTTTGGAGAGCATGCCGAAACATACCAAGCTGTGCCATGGCAATTTTACTCCCGAAAATATTATTTATAACGAAAAAGGCATTTATGTTGTTGACTGGATTGCCGCCCGTCAGGGAAATGCCAGCGCCGATGTGGGCCGTACTTATCTGCTGCTGAGCCTGCGGTATCCTGAGATTGCCGACAAATATTTGAATCTGTTCTGCGAAAAAACGAAGACCTCCAAGAAGTATGTACAGCAGTGGCTCCCCATCGTAGCTGCCGCCCATCTCCCGGATGCAAAACCCGAAGAGCACGACTTCCTGATGAAGTGGGTCGATGTGGTAGAGTACGAATAATTCCCGCTCCGGTTATGTGATGTGTATAAAAGGCAGCTGTTCCCGCAGCTGCCTTTTCGCTATCGTTTGCCGGTGATTGTTGTATTGTGTTGAAATCTGGGATGATTGTATGAAAAACTCACAAATTTGCAGCAGAATTTTTATCAAATAATGGCGTTGATTTTTGCGTTTGGATGAACTTCATACAAAAAAAGAAAATAAAGATGCAAAAATTGGCGAAAACCTGTGTTGACTTTAGATGGCTGGGTTGATATAATGAACTTGTTAAAAAAATAACAAATCAATGACAGCAATCTATTTTCAAATTGTTTATTTACAAAATGGAGGACTGGCACATGGAGACAAAAGAGCAAGTAGTAACCCCCGAAACCACTGCCACCGGCCTGGTAGACAACATTGACGCACTGGTTGCCAAGATGGCAGAAGTGAGAGAGGCACAGAGAATTTTCTCTACCTACACACAGGAGCAGGTTGATAAAATCTTCTTTGCAGCCGCTGTAGCCGCAAACCAGGCTCGTATTCCGCTGGCAAAAATGGCAGTGGAAGAAACCGGCATGGGCGTTGTGGAAGACAAGATTACCAAGAACCACTATGCCGCCGAGTATATCTACAACAAGTATAAGGATACCAAAACCTGCGGCGTGCTGGAATATGACAGCGCTTTCGGCGTAACCAAAATCGCTGAGCCCATCGGCGTTGTGGCTGCGGTTATCCCCACCACCAACCCCACTTCCACCGCAATCTTCAAAACCCTGATTTCTTTGAAGACCCGCAACGGTATTATCATCAGCCCCCATCCCCGTGCCAAGAAGTGCACCATCGCTGCTGCGAAGGTCGTTCTGGACGCAGCTGTTGCAGCCGGCGCTCCCAAGAACATTATTGCATGGATTGACATTCCTTCTCTGGAACTGACCAACGAGGTTATGAGAAGCGCTGACATCATCCTGGCCACCGGTGGCCCTGGCATGGTGAAGGCTGCTTATTCTTCCGGTAAGCCTGCTCTGGGCGTTGGCGCCGGTAATACCCCTGCCATCATCGACGACACCGCCGATGTTGTGATGGCTGTTAACTCCATCATCCACTCCAAGACCTTTGATAACGGCATGATTTGTGCTTCCGAGCAGTCCGTTATCGCTCATGAGGCTGTTTATGACGCAGTGAAGAAGGAGTTTGCTGACCGCGGCTGCTACTTCCTGAGCCCCGAAGAGACCGAGAAGGTCCGTAAGACCATCCTGATTAACGGCGCTCTGAACGCTAAGATTGTTGGCCAGAAGGCTCACACCATTGCAAAGCTGGCTGGTGTTGAGGTTCCTGTTGACACCAAGATTCTGATTGGCGAAGTTGAGAGCGTGGATTTGGAAGAAGAGTTTGCACACGAGAAGCTGTCTCCTGTTCTGGCTATGTACAAAGCCAAGGACTTCGACGACGCTGTTGCCAAGGCTTGCCGTCTGGTTGCTGACGGTGGTTATGGCCATACCTCTTCTCTGTACTGCAACGCTGTGACCGAGCGCGCTAAGATTGAGAAGTTCGGCGAGACCATGAAGACCTGCCGTATTCTGGTTAACACTCCTTCTTCTCACGGCGGTATCGGTGATTTGTACAACTTCAAGCTGAATCCCTCTTTGACACTGGGCTGCGGCTCCTGGGGCGGCAACTCTGTTTCTGAGAACGTCGGCGTGAAGCACCTGATTAACATCAAGACCGTTGCCGAGAGGAGAGAAAATATGCTGTGGTTCAAGGCACCTGAAAAGGTTTACTTCAAGAAGGGCTGCCTGCCGGTAGCTCTGGACGAGCTGAAGACCGAGATGCACAAGAAGAAGGTCTTCATTGTTACCGACTCCTTCCTGTACAACAACGGTTACACCAAGTGCATTACCGATAAGCTGGATGAGATGGGCATTAAGCACACCACCTTCTTTGATGTTGCTCCCGACCCGAACCTGAAGAGCGCTCTGGAAGGCACCGCTGCTATGAACGCATTCCAGCCCGACTGCATCATCGCTCTGGGCGGCGGCTCTGCAATG
Source organism: Clostridiales bacterium (assembly GCA_019418545.1). Classification (GTDB taxonomy): domain Bacteria; phylum Bacillota; class Clostridia; order Oscillospirales; family Acutalibacteraceae; genus Heritagella_A. The sequence goes on from DYBQ01000149.1 coordinate 2,872, forward strand.
GACGCCGGCAAGATTATGTGGGTGATGTATGAGCATCCCGAGGTGGACTTCATGGATATGGCCATGCGCTTCATGGATATCCGCAAGAGAGTTTACACCTTCCCGCACATGGGTGAGAAGGCTAACTTCATTGCTATCCCCACCTCCGCTGGTACCGGTTCCGAGGTAACTCCCTTCGCTGTTATCACCGATGAAAAGACCGGCATCAAGTATCCTCTGGCTGACTACGAGCTGCTGCCTGACGTGGCAATCGTTGACGCTGATTTGATGATGAACATGCCTAAGGGCCTGACTTCCGCTTCCGGTATCGACGCTTTGACCCATGCTTTGGAGGCTTATGCTTCCGTCATGGCCAGCGAGTACACCGATGGCTTGGCTCTGCGTGCTATGAAGTCTATCTTCCAGTATCTGCCTCGTGCATATGACAACGGCCCCAACGACCCCGTTGCAAGAGAGAAGATGGCTAACGCTTCCACCATGGCTGGTATGGCATTTGCTAACGCCTTCCTGGGTGTTTGCCACTCCATGGCTCATAAGCTGGGTGCTTTCCATCACCTGCCTCACGGTATTGCCAACGCCCTGCTGATTACACTGGTTATGCGCTACAACGCTGACCCGACCCCCAGAAAGATGGGCACCTTCCCGCAGTACGAGTATCCGCATACTCTGGAGCGTTACTGCGAGTGCGCTGATTTCCTGGGCATTAAGGGCAACACCAACGAGGAGAAGCTGGACAACTTCATCGCTGCTATCGAAGAGCTGAAAGCTAAGGTCGGCGTGAAGAAGACCATCAGAGACTATGGCGTTGATGAGAAGTACTTCCTGGATAATCTGGATGCTATGGTTGAGCAGGCATTCGATGACCAGTGCACCGGCGCTAACCCGAGATATCCGCTGATGAGCGAAATCAAGGAAATGTATCTGAAGGCCTACTACGGCGAATAAGATTCCTGCATAACGGCGGGCAGAGCTCATGCTCTGCCCGCTTTTTGCGTTTGAAATTGAAAGATAAGAAAACCCCCAACAATTCCCTGTAAGATTTTTAGGGGATTGTTGGGGGATTTTTTAGAGATTACCACTCATTTACCATTTCCATAACAATTTTTTCCCACCGGATGAGGTTGTTAACGTCTCCGCCTGCAGAGCTGATATCTTTCAGCACAATATCAAAGCTGCATCCGTTCCGGCGGCAGGCAGACAGTGTCCGGCCAATTTCCCGGCGAAGAGCCTCTTCATCCAGATGCCCGGCAACGGATGCCGGATTGGGCTTGTTGGCAATTACATAGCGGCTGCCAATCACTTCAGCCGCGTTATCCACATCAGCCCATGGGGTGATGGAGATTTTGCGCAGATGGGGGATTTTTTCAACAATATCAATTTTCTTATCCAGCGGCTCGCAGCATCCGTAATATACCAAGCCAAAAGGCTCCATGATTTTCTGCATATAGGCAATATCAAATTCTTCATGCATATCCTTGGAAACGGATGCAAAAATTTGAGCCATCCCGCGTCCCCACAC
>DYBQ01000149.1:4400-4683 GCA_019418545.1 Clostridiales bacterium
GCTGTTTAGCGCGGTGGTGCAGTGCAGCTCCAGCGGGTCTAATTCAAAAAGGCCCAGCTTTTCCATCTGCTCTGATTTACTGATTTCATATTCAGCCATTTTAGAAACAATTTGATGACAGAATTCTGGGCGTTCAGCCAAGTCAATAAGCAGTGGGGTTACGCCGCGATAACTGGAAATGTCATCCCACATGGAAATGTAAGAATTGTGCCCAACCAACCGGACGGGAAGAATGTCACCAATTGCTTCTCCAATCTGTTGGTAGCGCTGCATGGTGCCCGCT
>DYBQ01000015.1:0-26885 GCA_019418545.1 Clostridiales bacterium
GCAACCACGATATTAAATTCTTTAGCTGCCAGAACCACAATTCCGGGCTCCGCAAGTGCTCGTCTACCCACTACATCAGGCTGGACTTCTTGGAGCAGGTCGTGCTCTACGAGATCCACCGGCTGGCCTGCTTCGCCAATGAATACGAAAACGACTTCATCAAGGCGATGGTGGGCCGCTCCGCCAAGGTAGCGGAAAATGACCGAGTACGCAAGAAGCGGGAGCTGGACGGGCTGCTGGCCCGGGACGGGGAGCTGGATATGCTCTTTGAGCGGCTCTATGAGGACAATGTGTCCGGCAAAATCGACGATGCCCGGTTCGCAAAAATGTCCAAGCGGTATGAGCAGGAACAGGGCGAAAACGCCGGACGGATCAAGGCGCTGCGGCTGGAGCTGAAAAAGCTGGAAGATAAGCGGATGGATGTGGACACCTTCTTGGAAACGGTGCGGCGCTACACCGACGCTACTGCCATCACCAAGCGCATGGTTGCCGAACTCATTGAGTATATCGAGGTCTATCCTGCGGTCAAGGAGGACGGTGTTACCAATCAGCGGGTGACAATCCACTACAACTGCATCGGGGCCTTTGAGGTGCCGGATCGCCGGAAAATCCCCGAGCGGGATATTCTGCTGGAAACGAGAAAAGGCGTAGCATTAAGCTACGCCCCGGCGGTGTAAAGGTGGTGTGGGATATGAGAGCATTTCTCTATTGCCGTGTCGCCCATGACGATTCTTTCGCATTGGAACACCAGCGGTTTCTGCTCCAGCTCTACGCAAAGCAGGTGGGATATACCATCATCGGCGCTGCGGACGAATACGGCAGCGGGCTCACATTAGACCGCCCGGCACTCCAGAAGGTGACCGAGGCCGTTGCCGCTGGCAAGGTGGATGTGGTGATAGTCCATAGCCTGACCCGGATAGGCCGGGAGTGGGGGATGACCCAAAGCTACATTGACCTGCTCACCCGGCACAAGGTAAAGCTCCTGTGCATCTGGGATCGGCTGCTGTTCGATGAAAACGGCGCTGCCCCAATTTTGACAATAAAAAATGCGGAGTGTCCTTTGTAGGATACTCAGATCCTATAAGGACACTCCGCATGGTCCGAGTGGCGAGAGTCGAACTCTGAAAAAACCTTGTATTTAAGCCATTTTTTTAAGTTGGTCTAAGCTTCGGTCTAAGCACTTTTTGTGCCTGTATTCGCACGAATACACTTTATTGCGAAACAAATATTTTATCTCATTTTTTTCGCATTTAAAAAGGTTTTTAATTATTCACTTTTGTGTATGATTATACTATATATGTAGGCAGGCGATAAAGCCTGCTTTTGTTTTTTTTCTTGAAGCATTGGCTTTTATGCTAAGTATTGGTTGAGCTGCTTTGTTGCTTCAGTCAGCATGGACTTTTTCAAGTGCATATACACTTCATGCACCATTTTAGCATTTGAATGTCCAATAATTTGTATCGCAACTTCTTCTTTTACCCCTGCTTCGCACAGCATACAGACATACTCATGTCTAAATTGATGTGCGCTTACGGTCGCTATCCATTCTGTTGTGTGGATGGTTGTTTGTTTTCCATTCCGTATGACATTTTTTGTTCTAGCTACAGGCCTTGCAAACCCTTTTTCCTTCCACCAAGCTGACCACATTCTTTTATAGGCGCATGCCGTAACTGGTGTTTTTCCAAGGCCTACGATAAAGGTTTCCTTTGGAAGGTTGCGGTATTTTGAGAGAGCATCTTTGAGCATCTTTAAAAGAGGTATCTGTCTGACGCCGGCACCAGTTTTTGTTGTTGTGAATTGCGGACGATTGTTAGGCCATTCAACTGCACGCTCTATTGTAATAATATTGTTTTCCCAATCGATATTTTTCAGCTGAATTGCACAGCACTCTCCCCTTCTGGCGCCAGTGCACATATAAATAATTGGAACAAGATCTTCCCGAGAAGGAGTGCCATTTGCGGCATTTTTTACTGCTTGGATTTGAGCTGCGTTTGGAGGAATTCTTCTTGTTTGTTTCAGGCCCCTTGGAATAGTTGTCATAGAAGCCGGATTATAGTCCCCGTGCCAGATTGGGTCATCTATATAAAACTGATAAATGGAGTTGATTACGGACTTTTGATTTGAGACCGTTGTTTTTGCCATCCCCAAATTTTTAAGAAAATCCTTTATTTGCCAGGGTTCTATTTCTTTCATATGGCTTTCCCCAAAACGTGCTCTTGCCCTTTGAATTGCCGGGAGATAAGATTTCTGTGTTCCGTTTTTCATAGACCGCACATATTCTTCGTATTTGTCAGCCACATCATTGAACAAAGGGCCTTTGGTGTTTTGGTCTATGGCTAAAGGCTCATGGTCCTCTTCATTTTCTGACGCAGACAATGCAACCGCATATTTTTCCCACACCTCTTCTGGATGCTTGCTGGAAAAACTTCTTTGCCTTCTGTTGATTGAGCGCACCAGTTCAAATGTCCCATTACTTTTCTTTCTGAGTCCCTTTTGCGGATTCAATGGGTCTGGGCATAGACCTTTGGCAAGTGCGCTCATTTTTTTATTTTTCACCACTTCACCTCTTTAACGTCACGAAAAGATTCTTGCCAGTTGTTCTGTCGTAATATCTTTGCTTAACCCCCTTCTTTGGATTTTCTTTGCAGAGCACCCCATAATGCTGGCGGCTTCTTTTTGGTTGTATAATATTTTTGTGGGATAAAGCTCATCAGCTTTTTTTCGGATACGTTCAAGCGTATCTTTGTATAACTCTTTTTCTCTTGACATAATTTTCCCTTCTAGCCTATACATACCCCGTAAGGCACAGGGCCTTACGGGGACATATATAATCATTTTCCGGTGCTGCCAAAGCCTGCGCCGGCACGTGCCGTTTGTTCAAGCGATTCAGCTTCAATAATTTCTGCATCGAGTGTTTTAATGAAAGCGACCTGCGCGATGCGTTCACCTTTTACGATATACTGAACTTCCTTGCTGTCGTTATGCAAGGGAACGATATATTCCCCGGTATAATCCTGATCGCACAAGCCTACACAATTGGCCGGACGCAAACCGTTTTTGGTGGCAAGGCCGCTGCGGGCAAAAATAAAGCCTGCGTGATAGCGTGGCGGCTGCATTGCAATGCCGGTGCCAAGCTTAACAGTTTCGCCCGGATTTATCATTGCATCCGAGACGGCATAGAGGTCGTAGGCGTTGGCATACTGGCTGCCCTTAGTAGGGAGCTTGGCGTCTGGGCGCAGCTTTTGGCATTTCACGGTATATTTCATAGCGTTTATCCTTCCCTTCTTATACTGGTATTTAAGTTTGATTTTAGATTGTATTTGCCGTATTCTGTTTTTTGGAAGCTTTATATCAGAGCCTGCCCTGCATGTAAACATGCAAACACCCGCTGATATAGGAAGCGGCGTCTTACTTACGAAAACAGGAGTAAACTGATATAAAGGAGGAAACATGTGGAGCTGGTATCCGCAGTCTGCCGTTTTGGGGCATTGGGAGTGTTGGTGCTTGTTATTCTGTTCGTGTACAGAATAACGGTCTTCCTTCTGGTGCTTGGGCGCGATCCTGACGAAATCGAGCTTGACGATAAACTGGCTGGCCTTCGTGTCACTGCTAGTTTAAAGCCCAGACGGAAATAGTCGTCGTGGCACGGTGGGCTGTTTTCTTCCCGCCGTTTGTTTTTTTTTGCGCCAAATACGCACAGTTGATGAAAATACCAGCCCACATGTTTAATATAGAATTGGCTATTCTATCATTTCCTTGAAATAATAGCCGCAAGGGCAAAAGCCAGAAAAAGTATTATCTTCGAGCAATACACGGAAAGTTCTGCACATACACTTTGTATCCTGCGTAATTTCCTGCTGGCGCGGGCAATACCCGTGATTGGCCTCTAGGCGGGCCCTGAAGGCCTGTGTAAACTGCTTGTCCGAATTTGTATATACGCGGAATCCGTTCAACTAATCACCTTCCCATACTGGTTATCAGACGCGAGTGTGACACCAAGGACATCATCAAACCTTTTTGGGCGGTTTGGCAGGAAGCGGCCAAACTTCAAGATGATGTTTTTGAATTGGCTGAGTTCATGGATGACTGCCGGAATTTCGTTTTCGGTGTAACCAGTATATATTACGACATCATCGTTGCAATGTTGATTGATGCGCAGCTCGTAGAGCAGGCAATAAATTTCTTCTATTTGAAGCATTGGCTCAAGCCCACCTATGACGATTGCACTGGTTATGGGGTTATTAAGATAACGCTTGGCAATACTTCTATTAGAAAGAGTTTTGACAGGAGATTGGGCAAGAGCCGAGTTCTGGCACATTTCTGTACCAGAACCAGCCTCCTTGCAGCATTTCCAATCACACTGGCAGGCCCCCAAAAATATGGACGGTTTTTTGTAATTGACGAAATCTTCATCCACTAATTGTTTGAGCCTCATAAATCCTCCATAGCGTTCAGGGAGAGCCAGTCTCGCTTGGCAAATTCGGCCTTGCGTTCTTTGCTGTAGGTTTTCTCTGGTGTGAGGAATCCCACAATGCGCTGATAGGTAGTTTCCTTTGGCAGGCCGCAGATGGGGCATGTTTCACCATAAAAGCCATGGTTGTATTTACAGGCACTGATGCGCGTGCAGAATGCAAAATAAACAACGCCCTGGTCTGCGATGTAATTCAGAAGTGACCACGCTTGGTCGAAATTCGAGAACGGCGCCTCGATATTGATATGAGCGATGCTTCCGCCAGAACAGGCTTTATCGAGAATAGCACTGAGACGTATTTTCTCATGTAGTGTTGTTTTGATGCCGAGAGGGATCCACTGGTTGCCATACAGCGGCAGTTCGTAAGCCTGATTGGGGTAAAAGAGCATATCTTTTTGCATGAGCACTGCGGCTGCACGTTCAGCCGGGATTTCTTCAATGTTGATATTGTAAGATTTGTCTTGCCCAAATTCGTTTTTGACGCGAGTAATTTCGGCTAGAATATCTTTGGCAAACTGTACGCCCTCGTCAGAATAGAAGGTATTGCCCATTTCATCCTGATAAATGAGGTTGAATTTTTGAAGCGTTTCATAAATGCCGATGATGCCGATGGTATTATACTGAGAATCCATATTCATGATTTTCTTTGTATAATTGGGCAGCAGGCCCTTTTCGGCATTTCGGCGGATGATGCCGCGCACTACATCCAGAACCTTCAGACAGAGGGTTGTTTTTTCGGAGAGAGTGGCAAGGTACTCTTCTTTTGTGGAGGTTTCATAGGCGATGCGGGCGAGGTTGATAGTATTGACTTTGATGCTGCCGACCTCAAGCGCCGTACCGCCGATAGAATTAAAATATCCCAGATTGTTGATATCGGAGACAAGACGGCAGCAATTGGAAAGACTGGTGACATCTTCACTGATGAAGAAGTTGCTGTCTGCCCACTTCATATTATGCCGGCAGCACCACTTGGCGAAATCTTCGTCCACAAATTTACCGTCTTTGCGCAAAAGCGCATAGGTAAGGACCGGGAATGTCATCATATTTTGCTCGCGCACCTTGCTGACAACATTCATGAAAGCTTTTTGATATTCCAGGATATCATCGATATAATCGATGATAAAGGTGCCATCCGGGTATTCTTTGCCGCCGAAAAGCGATTCAAGATAGTTTCTATCGAATATAGAGAAATTTGTGAAAGCGGACTGATTGACGCGGAGGTAAGGCTGGTTCAGCTTATAGATGATGCGCTGAAATTCCTGGTCTCGATAATACTCCGGACTATGGATAAGATAGTTGCTTTCGCAATCTTTCTTCCAGAAATAGAAGGAATAGATGAGAAAGCTGGGGAGGCCACACGCCGTGGCCGTCTTTGTGTTTCCACAAAGCCTGACTATATTTTGCTACTGCCTTTGCAGCAGTGTTCTTCTTTCCACCTGCGTGTCAATAGTAGGTGTACTCCCCTTCGCGGGGATAGTCGATACAGGGTCGTCAAGATTTTTTCCTGAGGGGATAATGTTCATTTTTCCTTCGATATTTTGGGGATGTGCCATAACAAATACAGGATATCAGGTTATTTCTGACACCATACCTTCTGCCGATTTCTCGAAAAGAAAGGTTTGTTGTTTTTAAGAGGCCAATAATTTCCGTCACCTGCTCGTAAGTAAAAGAAATTACTCCGCAGCTTTTCCACTCTCTGATAGGGTACATTTCACCGGGCTGACGGTAGCGAAGCCCCTGATTGATGTCGGAAATCAGGTGGACGCTGACGCCAAATTGTCTGGCTATTTCCCCATTGAACCGGTAAGAGTATTTGAGCAGTTCAATTATTAAACTTACATCCTCCTGTGACAGCTTGTTGGAGGAATTAGGGATCTTTCTGATGGGATAAGTTTCTTCCAGGCTGCTTCTTGATATGCCTTGGTTGATGCGGTGAACTTGACGTTTGGAGATGGAAAACTTTTTTGCAATAGCCTTCAGGGGCACATTGGTATTTCGAAGATATGATTTAATTTGGCAGACCTCTTCATTGGACAGCTTTGAAGATGTGCTCATTTCTCCCTTGTAATGAGGCGGTTCGCTTCCGCCGGGCAGGACATTATAACCACGCGGAGAAAGGGTGTCTAATTTCTGAATCCAGAATTTTTCCCTTTCGTCATAGTTACAGATTCCTTTTTCAAGTATTTCTACCCAAAAATGGCTGGCCCCATATTTTTTTATATCGCGGCCCAGTAGCGTATCACAGTTGCTGGGCTTACAATGGGTACGAAATCTTTTATGCACATCTGATGACTGTCCCACATACATCTTTTTATTGATGTCGTTTTTTATTACATAGATATCTTTCTTGACGATTCCCACGGGATTAGCATGCATGAAAATGTTTAGCCTCCCCCGTTAGCATGCCCGGACGGGGCATACCCCAGTGACAACTGGAAAAAGAACAAAACGGCACGCATTTTTACCGGAACTGCGATTGCTTGTCCAACTGACAAACTCGCCGACAAAATCTGTATAAGTGGTGAGGTGCTGCGGGGGCTGTGCGTTAAAACTATCGATAAAATAAAGCCCGCGCCGGACAAGCTCTTCGATATCGTAAGCAAAACAATAAGGCACCTGCGTTGAGCTGGCGGCATCATGCAGATAGAAATGGCCATCATACTCGTTGTGAAGCCATTCGTCGGCAGTTTTATGGCCGTATTTTTTATTGAGCTCATAATAGATTTTGTTGAAAGCAAGCAGCTTGGAATGGGGTTTGTGCATTTCGGAAATGAGACTGCAAATATCCTTTGTTCCCACATTGGCGTTGCCGTCGATGGTGGCATCTGCTACTGTTTGCTTATCTACAAAATTGTCGATAAAATCGGTGTAGCTGAGCTGCTTTGCAGAAAAGCCGTTCAGCTCTGCAAGCTTTTCGCCGCCTGCATCCATTTCGCGATTGAGGGATGTGGTAAAATTTCTATCCAGCTTAATATTGATATTCATATTCTTTTACTCCTGTGCGTTAACCCAAGTGACTGCCTGTGTAAATTCCATTGTGACGCCGTCCACTTCTAGCATTGGAGAGGAACGAAACCCTTTCCGGAGCATGACTTGTGTGTCGTTGCACTCCGTATAAGCCAGATGTTTTTCATTCAGCTTTTTCTGAAGCACGCGGCAGCGCGGGCAATGTGTGGAATAAAAAACAATATTCATAAAATTCCCCCTTAAACAATGGCATTTTTCAGCCGTTCAATTTCGTAATTGAGATAGTACCGGGCTTTTTCAAGGTCTTCGACTTCCTTTTTTGTATCTTTGCGGCCGGCGCGTGCGATATATTTGACAGCGTTGCCTCGCTGGAAATTGAGCTGCCAATCGTTGATGACATCGATGACTTCGTATTTACCCATGTTGTAATGGGACGGATGCACGACACTGGACGAGTGGCTTTCATCATCGGCCTGTGTTTCCACAAGTGGAGCTTCAAGAAGTCGTTCGTATATATACCCACTCCCAATGATAGTGTTTACTTTATATGGGACTGCATCCTCCTCATTGCATTCCATTGACACGTTTATCAATTTCAACAACTTTATCTTCCTCCTTTCTTTTTTAGTATGTCTAGGGTGTGTTATGCAGTTTGCTTCCCAACAATCAATTCGGAATACGGCAGTGTTTGAATCCAGTCGCAGAAGGCATGCCACTCATCGAGCTTATGATCCCTACGAGACTTATAAATATTGGCCAGCACCTCATAGTTCAGCATGACCGTCCGGCGCTGGTTGTACGAGTTTGGGAGGAGTTGAATCATCTGCCACCAGTATTTTTTGTCTTTGGTTTCAAGGTACATAAACCGGTGATGATTTAAAATATCACATATAATTTGTAAGGCCTCTCTGGATGTATAGCAGAAATTATCGTCTCCAGTGTCGGAGCATCCGTATGTAAGCTGATCCTCTAACGAATAATCGTCAAACAAATGTTCACACGAAAAATCTTCCAGCGTAAACTCCTTCGCCGCAATCTTATGCATCGTCGAGCAAGAGTTCGCAACTGTCCCGATTTTGTACGTGTCATACTCAGACCACCAGTACATTGGCGCCGTAATATCCACATACACGGTAATCATCCGCATGAACTTCCGGTGATCCGTCCCAGCATTCCGCAGCCGCATCATCAGGTCAAGGTCGTTGGGACCGATTTGAATACCATCAGGAAGATTTCCATTATCGCAAATCATACCTTCTCCAACTCTATGTTCACAAGAGTCATTACAGTGTGCAACATCACACATAAAGCTATCACTCTTCTCCCAAGAGTTCATCGGATTCCGCATCCCACGGATCGCTGCCTCCCAGCCGAAGGTTTCAAGATGCTCTATGCGTATCATTTTGGGGCTTTAACTCCTTTCCATGATAGTAATTTTCAAGGCGCGCCGGTGGGACGTGATAGGACGTGCATGGGCCGCACTCGATGTCATAACGGCGGATGCAGCGTTCCGCCTCCCATGCGCCGCGCTCTTTTCTGTTTTGTTCTCTGCTTGTATGAATAGCCCTTCACCCCTGTTTCCACTGTTTATAATCAAATACGGGGATATGGGATTTTGCTTTGAGAGTAAGGCTCATATCTTCTTCCACCTTATAGATTTGATATTTCCCTGTAACGGGATTGTGTGTGATGATATGCGAGGGTGTTTTTGCACCCTCGGCATAATCTGACTCAACAATAGTTTCATTCTTCGGGAGTTTGAACTTCTGGGCCATGTGCAGTCTCCTTTATTTGCAGGGAGGCATCTTCTGCAGCAAGCTTTTTGCGCGCAGTCTCGTTTTTAGCGAGACTGGTTTTGCAGAAGGAATTGATTTTACCGAGAGTGAGCGCCGGGTTTTCACGCTTGGACTTCCCTGTTGAAATCATGTTGCAAACAACGCCGGCGACGGCCGAAGCACCGGTGACAATGCCGATGCTTCGGATGCTGTTAAACTTTTGCTTAAACAGAGCTTCCAGCTCTTGGTTTTGTTCATCTGTCATATTGTGGCACCTCTTTTAAAAGCCTGATTTTATTCATCGTATTGGATGAGAAAAAGGGGGTCTACCGCCTTGAAACTTTGTCCGCCATCTTGTGCACGGAACACGATGCCCTCACGCAGCGTATCTCCGATGGCGCTTTGCCCGTGCGCATGCATAACGGAGGACCTCATCCACAGTATCTGGCAGCACAAAGCTCTCATTTAAGACAGGCACAAATTGCAGGCCGTGCGCCTCACATATCTGTTTCGCCTCTATTGACCCAAGGCGTCCGTTCGGATAAATGAGATTGAACACATACAAATCCGGCTTCGAAACCTTATACTTATTGCCCTGTACATTGGGGGCGATGCACTCGCCCTGGATGCATACCCAATCATGTTTTCCTATCAGCTTTTTTAAGACATCTTCAACCCCGTATCGCTCTGAGACAGACCAGTAGGATGAATTGTCTTTTTTGAAAAGCCGCAGATTCCGAGAACAGACCATGTACTCGTATGTATCGGGAAGCAAAAATCGCTTGCGCTTTACTAAAGCAAATGTGCCGGACTGGCCATCTATTTTTTCGGTTGCGACAAACGGCATTTTGTTTTCCAGTACAGACGGAATATTCTGTATTCTGATTTCATCAGTCTTTTTTATGAAGCTTGGGAACCCTTTCCCAGCGCGACGGTCTTTTCGATATACCAACTGACGGAACCAGGAAAGCTGCATTAGGAATTTGGGGTATTGCCTGAAGCTTTGGCGGGCGTTTGAAACGGCCGGCTCTTTGTCCATGGTGGGCTCGTACTGCTTGACGCCAAGGATTTGCGTAACATCATCCCCAAGCTGGTAATGGCCTTGTGGCAGTATGGAAAGCGGAAAGCAAATTCCCTGAGAGACCACTCCGGCCATTTTCATGGTTTTAATGCGGAAGCCCTTACTGCGCAGAAACTCAAATTCTGGTTTCTCAGGAAGGACAGAATCTATTTCACAATAGACGCACAAATCGCCGGGTGTATAATCTTTCTTCTGGACGATAACGCTCCAGCCATCCACAGTAGCAAGAGCAATGCGGTCTTTCCCCGCGATGGGCTGGATGCCGCTGATTTGTTTGATGCTTGCAAGTGTTCGCAAAAAAAGCCTCCTTTTGCTTTTAATTTATTCTGTGCCATATGTTAACAGCGAGAGAAGGGCCGATATTGTTGTGCCCCGCCCCGCCGCCGGACAAGCCTGTTCGAAAGCTCAAATTTCCTACGCCAGCGGTATATTGTGAGCTGTTGTTCTGAATGGGCGAACCCCACTTGGTGCTCGTGCTTGCGTCATACATGGGCGAACGGCCATTGATGGATTGATGGTCGTGAGCGGGGAGCTCTTGCGTGCTTAGAACATGCTCGGCTTCGCCAAACTGCGAGCCTATTTCATGTGTTTGCCCCGCTTGCCGTAAAGCAAGATTCTCCGAAATTTTTTCCCAAGTGCCTGAGAAGACCGCGCCCGGTTCGAAATTTGGGTCTGTGGTAAAAAAGAAACTGCCCGGCGGATATAACATGTCTGAAATAGTATACAAGCTGAAACTTGGAATTTGAAACATGAGTATACACCTACTTTGCAGAATTATACTTAAAAAAAGAGAAAATGAACTTGTTGTTTATGGCTGCGTCTTTTGTGCAATAACGCATATTCCATTTAAAAAGGATAAATCCAAGTCCGTACAAGTGACTACTGCTTTACTTCCTTCATTATGAACAGACATGTTCTCTCTAATGTGCATCATCATTTGATCCCTTGCCTTTGCATCTTCGGGCGAAGGATGAATGTATTGTTGCAAGATTTCTATCATTGCATTGCGAGAGATGCTATATTCTTCTTGAATCAACATATAGCTGGACTCCTTTTTTGAAAAAAGATTCTTAAGAAACATCCATTTGTTTCTTGTAGCATACTTTTCATTATCTGTAATAAATGTACAAGGTAAAATTCGCGTCTGTCATCATACTCTCATGCCCCACACGTGCATTATTCACGGTAATTTGTGTTTTTGATATCATAAGATCAGCGTGCCCCCCATAGAAATTGGATTCTCTAAATCCGATAAACATTACATCGGACACCGAAAACCATGTGGGAGAATCTTTTAAATGAATATAGGGTATCGAGATTCCCATTGTAGCAGTGCGTCTTTCAGTGAATTGGACAAAGATATTCAGCTCTGAAAATTTCTCTGGCAACGCGGTAGCGCTCAGATTCCCTTTCGTTCCGTTTATTGCTTTCCACAGCTTCCAGGGGCGTGCCCCTTGTGCCGTCACAAACGCATTACCCAATGAGGCCACCTCCTCTCTGTTTGTGCAGGCTGCTATTTAATAGGGAACGCAGCCCCCCCCCATTTACATTTTTTACCATCATCGTTTTGTACAACCTCCGAACTAATATATTGCTATAATTTCCATTGGTTTTGCCCAAGCGTTGTTTTCTGCGGCGGCGTTGGCCGCCGCACCAAATGTCACACCATCCGCTGCAATCGTTACACTGCGCACGGCCAAGCCAGTGATATAGATAGGGGGTGCCACATAATTTACGATTCCAGTAATGCTGCCCGTAGCTCCAGGCTTATTATGCAGCAATATCGTCCCTAAATTTGATGTTATGGCAATCGCTGTATAGCCATCCAAATTTATAGCGATTTTTTGTGGGGAAAAATCTTCGCTTGGCGCAGGATTTTGCCATAGCAATTTTGCTTTTCTAGCGGCAGGCACAGCAAAGCTATTCATTTTATTGTGCCTCCTTTGTGCAAGCTGTCACCCGCTAGGGTGTCCAGCCCCCCCCCCGTTACCATTTTTTAACATTAGCATTTTGCATAACCTCCTATAACTTAATTCCCAAAATTTTCATAGGAATCATTCGGGAATCGTCTGCATTTCCACGAATGAATGCATCATAAAAATACACCCCGTTCTTAATCGGAGTAAACAATCTTCCACATACTGCTGTTTCGCCTACAATATGGGAAACTATTATGCCACCAGTCTCTTTGCAGAAACAATAAGATAGCGGCTGATTTAGTGTACTCGGTGTGTGCAATGCAAACACCAACAAAAACATATTGTACTTGTCATACTCCTCAATAATTACATCTTGCTCTGCAAAATCAGATGTAGGTGCAGGGTTTGCCCACAGCAGTTCAAGCCCTTTCTGTTGGCCGTTTGAAAATCCCAGCATTTGATTCTTCCCCTTTCGTTCTTGTCGCCCGCCAGTATTCCGATGCGGGCTTTTTGTACAGTTTAACGTTTATGATGTTATTCCCTTCACTGCAGGCTGAATGTCCTTTTTCCAGACGCAGACCATGCTTGGAAAAGGAGCCGGGTCTTTACCGCCGAAGCGAAGCCGGCCGCGCACAAAACGGATTTCTGCTTTGCCTAATATGTAATTATGAAAACGGGCAGTGTCTGTGCGCGCTGGTAGAAGCGCAACACATGTGGTGCCGGGATTTTGCGCTTCTTTGTAACATTTTTCTACAAAGGCATCCTGCCCCCCTTGTTTGCTGTATGGCGGATTACAAAACACAGTTTCTCCACACCATGGTTGCCTTAGGCCATCTTCTGCAGGTGTATAGTATTTTGCACATTTGGCATTTTGGGCCGTACTGCATGGGTCCAGCGTAAAATGGAATTCTTCGTTTAGCCTATCAAAAAAGTTCTGAGGTGTTTCCCAGTCGTCCTTTCCGGTAGAAAACAGTGCTTTTTGAATAATGGGGCCCCCTTTCTTCAATCATTTACTGTGCAAGGCTGAGCCAGGTTTGGCGTGATGTGGATTTGTTTTTTCGGATGCAGGCAAGGAATGCCTTGGGCTGTGCCAGAAGCAGGCACCGTTTTTTGGCGCGTGTGAGAGCGGTGTACAAAAGACAGTTGTCGAGCAGGATGTAATGTGACGTATCGATAACGGCAATGACGGTGTGGTAGCCGCTGCCCTGCGCCAAATGAACTGTGAGAGCATAAGCCAATTCGATTTGGCCGAGCTCTGACTTGCGATATGTGATGGGCTTAGGCTCTTCGTTGCTTTTGTATTCAACGCACACATACCATTCGCTTTTTCCATCTTCATTTGTTTCGGCATAAATGGAAGTGATTTCGCCCACTTCACCGTTGAACACGTTTTTGTCGTAGTTGTTTTCACGCTGAATAACTTTAGCGCCATTGCGAAATACATTGGTGCCATACTCAATTTCATCGGCCGTACCCGGTGGAATAAGGATGTCTTGCAGTTTTGCATTAAGTGCACTGGTAGAATTGTCGCAGTTTGTTTTTCTGGGGACGATGAGAACAACATGATCCAGGCCATCGCGTTCTACGGCGCCGAGATATGCTTTGATGGCAATGGACTGCAGAGCTTGGGCGCTGTCGCGGAACATATAGGTCATATCTTGTAATTGACCGGTTGTAATTTTGAGCGCAGGCTTTGCGAGAGGGTTTTTGCCATCACGTATTAAGTTTGCATCAGAGAGAATGCCGGACATGGCGGCTTGGCGCATGACCTTGGTGAGGACTTTGACACAAAACTCATTTTTGCAAAGCATATCGTTAAATACATTGCCTGCACCAATGGGCGGAAGCTGACGGTTATCGCCGCAGATAAGTACCCTGCCGCCCGGCTTGATGGCCGAGATGAGCTGGTAAAACAGATGGATATTTACCATGGAGGCTTCGTCCAGAATGACGGCATCATGCGGGAGAGGGTTTTGCGGTGAAAACTCAAATTCATGGCCATTCCACTTGAGCAACCTGTGGATGGTGCTTGCCGGATGGTGGGCGGCTTCTGCAATTCGCTGTGCAGCCTTGGCGGAGAGCGCACAGCAGGCAACGCTGTGCCCGTGGAACGCCTTAACCACAGCGTTAAGGATGGTGCTTTTGCCGACGCCCGCCTTGCCGCACAAAAAGGATACCTGATGAGACAGCACTTCCTGCACGGCGGATTTTTGTTCTGGGGTAAAAGAAAAGCCAAGCTCTTGTTCAGACTGTTGAATGGCAGGCTCTGGCTCTGGGGTGAAGCAGGGAGGATATTTATCCAGCTCACGTAAAATAGAAAGTGTGTTTATTTCCAGTTCCCACAGGCTGCGCAGGCCAACCCTGCCTGCGTCAAAATGCAGTAGCACGGGGTGTTTCTTTTCTGCCTGCAGCACACGCCGGAATGCCTCTTCACATTCTGGAATGTTGTTTTTGGCGCCCTGACACAGCTCCGAAAGTGCAACCCATGTATTGCCATCGCTTTCTGCAACTTCGTTTAAAAACCACTTAATAAATGCCCATGCACGCTTTTCGGAGGAAATAATATCTGGCTGAAGCTTCAAAGCAAGGCTGTCTACTTTTTTGAAACCGAGGCCATGTACCCTCGTCATAAGGTAGGGATTATCTAAAAGCTGCGCTTTAAGCAAAGAGGGATTGGGCTCGCTGGACAACAGTTTTTGAATGACGTTATAGGTGACGCCAAGAGGCTGCAAAAGTGTGAGAATATCGGAAATGACGTAGTTTTCAAGCACCTGTTCTTTAAATCGATTATAGGTGTAAGGCCCCATGCCGTGGATGCGGGAGGTGTCTACGTTATCTGTTCCTTCGAGAATATCGTTTACGATATTTGGATAAGCAGCCAAAACTTCGTCGGCCAAAGCCGGACTTAAAAGCGCATGAACAAAGGCCTTTTGTTCTTCAGCGCTGGATGGGCGCACAGCAAGAACAACAGATGGTTTATATTGCCATGTGCCATATTTTTTGTTGAACACCGGCTGCGCGGTGACATCGTATGGCTGGCCTAGCGTAAGGCGCTGCATACTGCCGGCCAGAACGGATTGCCATTCTGTAGCCTGCGCGGGTTGTTTGTCAAAGGGGTCTGCCTGCACGGGTTCTGAATGGGGGATGTTTTCTTCGGTGCGGAACAGATACACGCCGAAATCGTTGTTGTAATACCGCTGGGTTTCGGGGACCATGCGGAATTGAATTGTTTGCGGAATTGGTGCATCACTCCTTACTGGATGTGTTTGTCAGAAAGCCACTGGGTGTAGGGCTTCATCTGTTTGACCTCGATGGAATCTGCGTTCTTTTTATGGCAAAAGATAGCGACATCGTTTCCCTTTTTGATAAGCGGCTGGTATTGCTTATATTGAGAGGGCCAGCAGGCCACTTCTGTGATGCCTTCTGACGTATACAGATGCAAATAGGCATAGGGGCGGCCGTTTTTATCTTTTTTGCGCTGGACATCTACAATGACGGCAAGCAGCACGACACACTGGCCGTCCTGTGTTTCCTCTAGCGTTTGCGCAATATGCTTTGCAGCGTTTTTGAGAGGGTTGTATGTGAGAAACATGGAGAGCGTATCAAACTCCCACATATGTTCATCTTGCATATATTTCTCTTCAAAATCTGCCCGGAAAGCATTGCGTCGCTTTTCTTTTTCAATGGCGCGTTGCAGCTTTTCAGAATCGTATTTGGCTTTGCGAGCCGCGTTATAAAGACGCAAGCGTTCCGCCTTTGATTTAACTACCGTCCCATCTATGCCCCATTCTTCCTTTAACACAGAGAGTGTAGGAAGTGTGGACATTTCACGAAACGGGCGTTCTTTGTAAGCAGCGAGAAACAGCATGTCTGCATAGCGGAAAAGAAAATCCCGCTTATTATTGGTGGGAATGGCCCCCGCCTTGATAAGTGACACAACCATTCTGACAGACAGATGAGAGCTTTCGTTTTTGGAAAGAAACTCTTCGAAGGAGTTGTAGGGACGGTTCTGAATGATACTTTGCGCAGCTTGTGAGCCAAGGCCTTTGATGGCATCGAGGCCAAACAGAATTTGGCGCTTTTCCGGGACAGGAAGAAAGGTATGCGCCGACCTGTTTACGCTGGGGGGCTTAACGTGTATGCCCATGCGGGCACATTCGCTGATAAACACGCCTATTTTGCCGGTGTCTTCTGTTTTGGCGGCAAGGCAAGCCGCCATAAACGGGATGGGGTAATGTGTTTTGAGCCATGCGGTGAGATAGCTGAGAAGGCCGTAGGCAACTGACATACTGCACACGGTTTCCCGTGCCGGGCAAACGCCCGTTGCAGTCTGGACTATCCCTTGACCTCTTGAATGGAGAGGCCGTTCATTATAGTCTCTGAAGGTTCACTATGCGACGAAAGAAACGTGTGGTAAAATGATGACCGGAGGTGGATGCGATGCACCCGAAATACGGGAAAATAATAAAGGAATTGAGAAAAGATAAGTATGGGGAGGAGCATTCCTGTATTCTTCTGGAAAAGCCTTTTGGAGATTTCTGCAAAGCAGTTTGCATGCCCAAAATGGACGTAGAAAACGCTTTGGAAGACCTGGAGAAAATGGAAAAAATAAAATATGAATATTATGCTGGTGGCGGAAAGTTTGCTTTCCGGCTTACATATAAGGGAGCGCACCCGGTATATTTCAAAATAGAAAGCGCATTAAACTATTGGAAAGAGCATTGGATTGCATTTCTTGCTCTGATTTTGGCTGCGATTTCTTTGGGCATTGACCTTGTTCAATGGCTTAACGGCACATGGCAATAACCTGAAGGATATCGACTATGAAAGCCAGCATACAGACAACCAGCACTGCAGCATCCAGGCGTGTCATTTTGCCTGCTTCTTTTCGCTTTTCTTCCATTTCAATAAATCTGTCCATGGGCTCCAATAAGTCCCCAATAATGTACTCTAAGTCCCACCACTTATCTCTGATTGCATAGTGAAGCTTGGCAAAAAAGCCTTTTGTTTTGCTGAGGAACTCTTTCATTTTTTCACCTTTTTTATAAGAATTTTGTTTCTTTCATGCATAATGCTTCCCTGCTGATTGCCCAATCTGCGCAATTTTCAAACCATCGCACTTAAAGTTTCCTTTTATGCTGTGGTTTGCGCAGCTCTAAGGGGTTTCCAGCAATTTAGAACATTTTTTATACCACATCACTGTGGCAGGGCACACAGGTTCTATGCCCGCGGTTGAAGGAATAGGACGCCTGCTTTAGGATGAGCGCCCATATTTCATTGATTTGTGCCTCGGCCCAGCCTTTGGCGGAAAGGCCGCTGCGGAACTGTATTTCCAGCTCTTCCATGACATCTTGTTTCTTTTTGCCAATGGCGCGCCGCGCGTTATCCACCTCGGTTTCCGGGAAACCGGCATAGCGGAACATGGACAGAGCTTGCTCTTGATAGAGCAAAATATACTGCGTTTTGCCAAAGATGTTTCGCAATGACGGATGGATAAGAGAGACTTTATCTGGATGGAGCTTATTAAAACAGTAGGTTGGGAAACTGTCTTTTGTGCCGGGGCGATTCGCCGCATTGACTACGATAATATCTTCGATGTTGTCGGCATTTGCCTCGATACACATGCGACGGGCATCAAGCGATTCCATTTGGAAAACGCCCACAGTGTTGCCACATTGATAGACGTTTTGGAAAACAGCTTCGTCGGCAAGATTGAGGTGGTTGATATCGACCTGCTGCCATGTGAGGCCGGCCATATGGAGCGTATCGTCGATGGTGTCCAGGGTCTCCAAACCAAGATAGTCCATTTTTGTAAGGCCCAAATCGTCCATAGCTGCATGCATTTCGAGCTGGCACATTTGATTGCCCTCTTTATCGAGGCAGAGAGGGCAGTATTCCACTACAGGGCGCGGAGTGATGAGCGTGCCGGCTGCATGTCGGCCCATGGATTTTGGAAGACCTTCTAGTTCCATGACGTATTTGAACCACAGGGGAAATTCCTCATAAATTTGCATGAGGCGCGGATTGGAGTTGAGGATGTCTTTTAAAAGGGCCTCTTTTTCCACTGACTCGCCAAGGTCGTTTAGCGTTTTGATGGTTGGGATGAGCTTTGTGACTTCATCTCGAAGCGTGTAGGGCAGCTTGCTAAAATAGGGGCTGCCCTCTTTTTCGTTGAGAACCTTGCCGATGTCGCGCAAAGCCACTTTGGTGCTGAGCGTGTTGAACGTGGCGATGGGGGCGACGTTTTCTTTACCGAATAGTTCTTCTGATATTTCGACCATTTCCTTACGACGGCGCTTGGAGATGTCCCAGTCAAACCTTAATACCTTCGGTTTCCCGATATTTATAAGAGGAGTAGACTATATCTTCACCCATGCAACATGGGTGGATGGCGCTTCGGATGGTGACAAAACCCATCCTACAATTAGTCGTTGCACCTTCCCCTGTAAAAGGGGCTTGGCACAGGATAACCATATCCCGCAAAAGGGACTTAGGCTTCCCCTGTTAGCGTTTCACTAATCTTCCATTTCCTGAAGAGCCTTTTAAAAGTGTGAAACACACCGCTTTGTCTTGCGTTCACCATCTGATGTTCCCTGTCATTGCTGACAAGGACGACTATATCAACTGGAAAACTACTTTTTTTTGTAAAATTTCAGATGATTTAATCAGCGACTGATTTTCTGCCAAGGTTTGCGAAGCGGGAGAAATCGAGATCCCAGCGGACGCTGTCGATTTGCGTGACACCGAGGAGAAATAAGCACAGACAATTTGCGCCGGAACCACGGCTGTAGCCGCGTGGGATGCCGCGTTTATCAGCCTCTTGCGCAAGCATATAAAGCATGATGAAATAGTCGGTATAGTGCAAAGCAAAAAGTACAGGCAGCTCGGTTTCGATGCGCTGGCGCCTTATTTTCTGCTCGTGGGTAGACATGGAACCGAATTTTTCTTCAAAATGGGAATAGATGAGACTGCGCAAATATTCTTCATGATTGCCCTGGATAGGGATTTGCGGCATGACGGTGCCTTGATTGAGGCCGATATCGATGGCTTCGATGCTGTCGGCTATTTTCTGCGTTTCCTCGATTCCAACCTGTATGAACTTGGGGCTGAATTGTCCGAGGAGCGTTTTGTGAACATCGGCTTCTGTTTGCAAATAACAATCGGCATAACTTTCCCCTGCCTCGCGGCCTTCCCCGATAGCGACAAACACAGAATGCGTATCGAGCTGAGAGGCTGTTAGCATATGTGCGTCTGTGGTGATGATGTAAGGATATTTCCCCGCCCGGATGAAGCGGCCGAGCGCGGCGTTTGCGTTCTTTTGGCTTTCTGTGGCATGAGACTGGAGCTCAACATAAACCTCATCGAAGATGCTTTGCATGCGCCGGAAAACCTGATGGGCCTTTTCTTCCCTGCCTGCCGTGACGAGACGGCTGATTTCACCTGCCTGGCAAGCTGTTGTGCAAATGATACCCTTTCCCCATCCGTTTGCCTCGATGACATCAAGAGAGGTGCGCGGCTTTTTATAAAAGCCCTGCGTGCATGCGTTGGAGACGATTTTAAACAGATTGGAAAGACCGGCTTTGTTTTTGGCGAGAAGCACAAGATGATAGCGCGGCTGCGTATAGGTGCGGGTATCGGCCTTTTCGGCCTGATTTTCCACTGTATAGACCTCGCAGCCGATGATTGGTTTGACCCCCTGTTGCTGGCAAGCCTTGACAAAATCGACAAAGCTGGACATGAAGCCATGGTTGGTGAGCGCAATAGCAGTTTGCCCATTTTGCTTTGCGAAGGAAGCAATCTGTTGCACAGTGAGAATGGAATCGAGCAAAGAACCTGTGGCGTCATGAACATGAAGATTGACAAAACCCATGTTAGGCCACCTCGTATTCTGAGACGATGAATTGCGGCGTAACAGCGCCTTTGTATTGATTCAGAGACACATGCCCGACCACATTGAGCACAAAAAGCTTTTCATCTGCAAAGGGGTCGTTCATATGCTGAAACACAGGATCGTCTGTGCAAGAGAATTTAAGGAAACTGACGCCGGAGGCTTCATCTTCAAACTTCCATGTGTTGCTTTGTTTGCCAAGGATGGAAACACAGGACGTAACGACAGGGATGCCTTCGATTGCGATATAGGGTTCTTCTACCCCCTGCCCCCAAAGGCGCCGGAGTGCATGCACATCCATGACAAAAGATGTGCTGAAAGCCTTATAGGGAAAGACAAAATCACAACGATAAATGCGGGAGGTGTCGAAGCCCGCAAGAAGGCGGTTGCACGTTGAAATTGCCTTTGGAATGTTGGATTTTAAGATTTCCACGCCGAATGCGTTACTGTGGCCGAGCAACTTTTCAAACAAGCCGGTTTGCGACAAGAATTCCTTTAAGTTGGACACCGGCCCATTGCTGACATTTCGCGCGGAACCGCTGTAAATTTCGGCGTCGCCATTTTTTCTGTGCAAAAGAAGGCAGGGACGGCAGTATTCCTCTGCCGCACGCATGGCAGCAAGGCCTGTGTAGGCTTCGCTGAGGGAATCTGATACGTTGACAAACAGCACCTTATCCTCTGCGGCGTGGCGCGAGACAAATTCCCGGATGGAAATGAGACCGGCATCGCGCGCTTTATTCTGGCGGTTACGGATATTGGACGACAGCCGCACGACACGCTGGCAAAGAGTTTCCGGCTCTGGATGGGGGCTGCCCCGTTTTTGATAGGAGAAAGTTTCTTCTTCCTCAAGAAAGGCCCGAAACAAAAGCGCTTTCTCGCTTTGTGTGCCAGCCCGGATGACAGCATTCATGGCAGGGACAACATAGAACTGGATTTCATGAACTGTGGGAATAGCACCTTGGATGGAAAAGCTGTTTTTTTCACAAAAGACGCGCAGAAGTTGGTTTTGGATAAAGGCGAGGCCGCTGTCTGCAATGTATTTTGTTTCTGGTGAACGCATGTCCATGACATCGGCAATGTTGCCAAGCGCAGCGAGATCGGCATAATAAGGGGAATATTCTGACCAGAACTCTTCGTCGAGCGCGCGGAGGAATTGCCATGTGACACCGGCACCGGAGAGCTGGTGGTTGGGATATTGCGGGCTTTGGCTGCTGACCACGATGGCATATGGATTTGGGGCTTCTATTTCGTGGTGGTCCAGAACAATGATGTCTGTGCCATTTTGAGAAATGGATTTGCAGGCCTCGATGTCGTTGCTGCCCGCGTCCGGAACGATAAGCAGCCCGGCAGTGGAAGGGATGGAAATGTCCTGCGTGATGCCGTGCTGCTTTTGCGTGTGCAGATGCCATGTGACGCGCACACCGGGCTGCACCTTGCGCAGATAGGAAATAAGCATGGCGGCGGAGGTGTAACCGTCTACGTCCGGGTCTACAATGACATGGATTTCATCTTCTAAGTGAGAGGCAAGGCATTGAACGGCCGGGATGATGTTGGGAAGCAACATGTGGGAATTGAGCGCATTGGACCCAAGATTCATATAGGATTCGGCATTTTGGATGCCGCGGTTGTGCAGAATGGTTTGCGCGGGACGAGAGACATCGTTAAGACTGCCATCGATGAGACAATATTTCAGCTGGTTCACCTCATTTCAATTTGACAATGCCGCTTTGCACAAGGCGGCGGAATTTTTCGGGGGAATCGGTTGGGCTTTCCTTTTCGCCCAGAATACCGGTGCTATCGAGAAGTGCATAGACAGGGACACCGCTTACGAACTTATCAGCAAGGAATTGAAGCTCTGGCTTTTTCACGTCCTGGTCGAAGAGAAACACAACATCGGCGCACAGGCGCGTAAGCATTTCGATTTGGCAGGACGAGACTTTTTTGCCGCCTGTTGCTACTGCGTTGCACACGCCCATATCCCAAAGCTGCATGACGCTTTTTTCTGATTCCCCTACATAGACTTTGCCTGCACGCTTGATATAAGGATAAGTGAGGTGCAGGCCATAAAGAATGCGGGAGCGGTTGACACGTTCGAGGTAGGTGTATTTTGCCTCCCCTTCCGGGACGGCGTGAGCAAAGAGCCGGCCTTTGACGCCAACGAGTGTGCCCATTTCGTCCCGGACAGGGATGGTGATGCGGTTGCTTTGGCTGTCGTACCCCACTTCAAACGTGCGCTGTGTGGTGTAGCTGATATGGTCGGCATAGAACATATCGTTCACCCAGGGATGATAGTAGCGCAAGAGAGCCTCTGGGATGGGGCGCAGCGGTGTATTATCCGGTGAATCTTCTTCCCCGCCACTGAGCTGCCGGAGGAGTTTTGTGAGACGAAGGCTTTCTGGGAGGTCTTGGTCAAAATTGTGGTAATAGCTGAGGCCAACCCAATCGCATATCTGTTTGACGGCATGGAAAAAGGAACATTTGCAGAAGTGCTGGACAAGGGAAATGATGTCTGCCGGGATGGCGTTTTGCTCGATGTTGCGCGTATAGTTGATGGTGCGCAAATAGGTGTTTTCGTAGACGGTGATGGCGTTGGGATTATCGCCATCTGGGTTGCCGCAGGTGTAATAACTGTGCGGCGAACCATTCCGGTGCGCAACGTGATGGCAGCCGAGAGCAAGGAGGACATCTTCGACTTTGTGATTTTCGAGAATGTAGTTTTTCAGTTCCTGAATTTCCACGGAGCTCCCCCTATTTCTTTTCGACCAACTCGCCGAGTTCCAGCCAGGTGTTGAGGTTGAGATCTACTTCAAACACGAGCTTTTTCTTTTCGCCGAAACGGTTTTTATCCACATTGAATATGTAGTATCGTTTGCCGGGCTGTAGTGGGTGGTCTGCCGCCTCGCCCCAATCGGTTGCCCAAGCGCGATAGGAGTATTTATGAAACTTGGAGGGCGGAATTTCTTTACAGAGCAACAGTGTGTGCAGCACACGCTTGAGGCCCTTGCAGTTTGCAATTTGGCTGGAAACGAGCTCGTCCGGCTCGATATAATTGGCGTCATCGGTGAGCTGAATGGAAAGATAGCCAAACATGTCGAGCTGTTTACACAGCTCTGTGATTTTGGTAACAGACACCATCATGGCGGCCCAATCGCCCATGGTAGATAAATCGTTTTTCATGGTGTCGTAAAAGACATAGTGGATATTTTGCGTCATGTTGGCCTTGCGAATTTCAAATTCCAGTGTTTTATCGTCATAAGCCATGGCGACATCTTTTGTAAAAATAAGGCCCTGCGTTTCATCTTCAATCCATTTCGCCACCTGCATAACCTGACGGTAGTCCAAAGACGAAGCGGCAATGCGCGCTTTGTATTGTTCAAAGGGCTCTGTGACTTCGCCCCATTCGTCTTTGTGCGGATAGATGTAATCCCCCTTACCGTCGCGGTAGAGGCCAAGCGTGAGTTCTTTTTCAGGTTTTTTCAGCTTGATGCCATGGAGGGACTGAAACTCGGGGTTGTTGATGACAGTGGTGATGAGGGCATAGCGCATTTCTTCGATTGTCATTTCGTTCAAAAGCACGAGCACTTTTTCTTTCAACACAAGGGTGAGGTAAGCAATGAGCTTTGCCATATAACGGCTTTTGCCCGCATTGGAAAGCATGCCGACGGCCATGGTGCTTTTGCGTTTTGCTCCGCGGAAAAGATCGTTTTGAATGGGATATGGCAGCTGGACCCCCATATCTGGGGCCTGCATGCAATGCAGCAATGTATTTTGAATGTTGCTGTTGAGGACTTCGGCCTCTTCGTTTGTGAGAATAACAGTGTGGATGCGATCTGCTTTTGAGCGGATTAGACGGTAGATATCGTGCGCTGTAAATTCTTCAAACCGGCGGTGCTTCATGATTTTTTCGACAGCAAAACCGTTGCGCTGATATTCCCTGAGAAGAGAATATTTTTTGAGAATGTCGAAATAGTTTTTGAAGTTATCGGGGATGGAAAGCTTTATCCATTCCGACAGAGTAGACCAGCCCTTGAATGACTGATATTGCCGTAAACGGTCTTCGCTTTCTGCCATGAATGTTGTGATGGCATTTTTATCGAATGACTGAGAACGGGTCTCGAAGAGAGTGACGGCCTGGTTGTAAAAAAAGCGCGCGGCTTCATCGTAAAAATCGTATTTGCTTTTAATGTACTGGCTATATTCCACAATGAGCTCTGGCTTTTTGTAGATGGCGCCGACGGTGAGAATTTCGTTTGTAATATTGGTTACAATTTCGTCAATAGCACATCACCTCTATTGATTTAGATTTCATCCAGAATATCTTCAATGGAAACAGGATAGGCTTTTGTGCCTGAGTTGCACGCACGGGAAAGGTTTTGGTATTTTACCTTCTCTTCCGGAGGGGATGATTGCTGGGCGGCGTTTTCCTGCTTTTGTTTCCATGCGAGATAATCTTTGTAACGCACGAGGAGAATGGCAAGGTCGTAATTAAGGCGTTGAGCAACATCCATTCTTTTGCCCTTTTGTTCATTCTGGGCCGCGACTTTATCGAGATATTGTTTTTTCTGTTGCCACATGTCCAGCAGGTGTTCTGCCGGAACTGGCTGTGCAAGGCCTGTGTAGCTGCCGTCATATACAGCGGCCAGCTTTTGATAGAACCGCACAGGAATGCTGGACACATCGTAGGCTTTTAGAAGCCAATCGGTGAGTTGGCGGCGTGGATTGGTGCTGACGCCCCGCACAGGGCTTGGCCTTGCGGACGCCGGCTTTGGGCTGAGCACCTGCGAGATGCATGCGCGTGTGGCCGGGGCAAGAGACGAGATAAGCTCGTCTGCCTGCCCGGACGTGAGCGCGCCACGCCTTTGACCCATAAGCTTGGCTTTATAGCATGAGATATGGGCAAATTGCACCTTACTGGGCGACGGAGGACAGATAATATCGGGAAACTCGGTGACAAGATTGATTGGGCGCTTGCACAAAATACATTTTCGTGTGAGCTTCACGCTTTGCCTGCCTTTTCGATGACAGAGAGAATTTGTTTGAGCACGGACTCATCTGTGACTTTTTTGAACGCAGACGGGAGCCCAGCCTCAGTGACAGCTTTTTTTGCAGCTGCTTTGGCGACCGGCGACATGCTTGAGAGGCGCTGAGTGATTTCTTCGCACAAATGTTGTGTTTCAGAAGGGACGGAACCTTCCTGCGGCTCTTCTTCCTGAGTGACGCCAATTTCCTGCGCGTACTTGCGCTCTTCGGTTTTGATGGCCTCTTGAATGGTATTTTTGATAACAAAATTTTTGTTTTTTGCAGTGCTGTCGATGACAGTTTGCCAATCGAGCAAAGAGGGGTCTTCGATATCGTCACCGGCCTTATGAGCCCCGGAGCGGTCTTTTTCAACAAAGGCATGGACAGTGCCATAATCATCCTCTTCGCGGTAAAGGCGCACAACGGTTTTGGCGTTGTAGCTCATGGCCTTAAACCCATCGGGAATTTTTTTGCCGGTGGAAACGCTGACCTCTTTGCCATTGATTTCTTTGGTGACCTTTTCGTCCGCCTCGCGCGCAGTGGCGATATAGTGCTTGCCGGAGCCCATGAGATCCAAAATGAGCTCTTGCCCTTTGAAGTTGATGGTTTGATAATCTTTCAACTCCAGGCCGGCGCCCTCGATTTTTACGAATTTTTCTTCCCCAATGAGGCCGGCAGCTTTTGCCTTGACGGAAGCGCGCTTTTTGGAGAATTCAATGATGCTGTTTTTTGTGGTGAGGTTTAAAACGCTGGTGCCGTCTACCACGATCATATCCGGATTGAAGGGCTGGCCATCTGCGTCGAGAACCACTTCCTCTGTTTCTTCGCCTTCTTCGTTGTAGTAATAGTAAGGGGTGCCGGATTTTGCACGCTCGATGAGCTCTCGTACTTCGGAGAGGGACTGCGTGTAGACAATGTAGATATTCTGCAAATCAATGCCGTTGGTCTGTAGGGCAGGAAGATAATCGTCTATGCTGCCGCTTTCCGGGTCGATATAAAGGACGCGGAACGGTTTGCCTTCAGGCCGCTTGAGATAAGCGGACTGAAGGGCAAGGGTGCTTTTGCCTGTGAACGGCGCGCCGAAAAGAATCATTTGTATTTTGCTTTGAACAGCACCGCCGGAACGGGAACGTGCCATATGTGTTACCTCCAAGAATATTTATTTTCTTTTACGGACTGCATGGTTTACCAGGGCTCGTCTTCATCGTCTTCTATGCTGCCCACAGACCCCCATGTACCGGATGCGGATTCTTTACTGCCATAATCTTCCTGCGCCTGTTTCGCAGCAGCGATTTTGGCAAGTGCCTCATCGATATTTTCTTCCGAGTAGGTGTCTTGGTCGATGGTGGAAGGGTCGGCGCCAGTGATGACGAGAAGGCGCTTTGTGGGAGACGCGACGCGCTCCATCTTATTTTCTGTGCCCCAAACGTCCGATTCCTCTACGGGCTGTGTATCGTGTTCTACTGCAATGTCGCCCCACACCTTGATAGCAGTATACGGTTTGAGTTTTTTGCGGAACAGATTGGCAAGCTCGGCATTTGTGATGTAAAACTCGGCGTCTTCAATGCTGTTATAGGTGACGATTTTGGCCGATACCTCAAATTTGAAGGCGTCTTCGCATTTTTTGATTCCGGTAAAAACGATGACTTGGGTAAACTGAGCATTGGGGACATAGTCTTCTGCCGAGAAGTCGATTTCTTTTTTGCACAGGCTGAGCTGGCCGAGGATGAAACGAGTTTGATGTTTTTCATTGTAGGTGCTGTAT
>DYBQ01000015.1:26895-45053 GCA_019418545.1 Clostridiales bacterium
TCTTTGATATTTTGACCGATTTCTTCACAGGCATCGTAGGGGGCAAGTGTTTTTCGGTCGTTGACTACATTTCCTTTGGCATCTGTTATTTTTTTAACACCTGTGGTGACGCCTATCATGCGGTAGCCTTCTTCGGCAAATGTATTGCGGTCTTTCCAGGGCACACGTTTCGTGTCTGCCGCAATGCCTTTGGCCTTGTCTTCCCCTCGGTTGAAATAGACAGACTCCTGCACCATACCGTTGAGACCGACATATACGGTGTCTTCTTCATTGAGCTTGATGCCAAAGCTGACACTTCGAAACGGCTTATGTGTTTTGGTGGTTTTGTCTTCGTAGAATTTTTCGCTTTGCTCACCAGTGACGATGCCCGTGAACATGAAGGTGCCGCGCGTTTGCGGCAGCGAGAACAGTTTTTCTTTTGCCAAAATGCTTTCTCCTTTTTATGTATTTTCCAGATTGATGGAATGGGAAACCCAATCGGAATCAAGAAGGTTGTATTGTTCGCAGATTTCTTTGGTATAAAGACGTGCTTCGGCTGTGAATGGGGTAAACATATATTGATTGCTGAGATGGACAACAGGGACTTTTGCCCCAATGATTTCCCCGCACTTTTTACAGCGGATGAAATCTCCAAACAGCTCTGTGTGATGAACGCAGGCATGGCTGAAAAGGTGAGGAAGCTTCCATAGGCATTTCATACAGACTGCGCCTACCTTTCAGGAAAACAGGAAATTGTTCCACAAAGAAGAGGGCGTGCCGTCAAACAGCGAAGATGAAAACGGCTGATGAGAAGTAAGGGCGTAATTGCGCTGAAACATTTGATTGCCTTCCTGAATGGTTTTGCGGACGCTGGCCCAATATTCCTTTTCCTGGAGCTTTTTCTGTTCGCGCGCCT
Source organism: Clostridiales bacterium (assembly GCA_019418545.1). Lineage (GTDB taxonomy): Bacteria > Bacillota > Clostridia > Oscillospirales > Acutalibacteraceae > Heritagella_A. The sequence goes on from DYBQ01000015.1 coordinate 27,791, forward strand.
GCGCCTTTTCCTTACAGGATTTTTCGCACGCCTGTGCCTCTTCGTATGTAGGATAGTGTTTGCCGCAGTATTGACAGATGCAAATCATAAAAACCGTTATACCTCCATATTGATTTTTTTGTGTGCTGCCAGAATGGGCTTATCGCCGCAGCCCGGCACAAAGGCGAATGTGAGAGAGACGTTATAAATGGTTTCAATTTCGCGGATTTCTTCGTTCAGCTTTTCAAGGCGGGGTTCAAGCTGGGCAAGCAGAAGCTCGCGCTCGGCCTTTTGCTTTTGGCATTTGAACTCGCAGGCTTCCGCTTCAGGCTGCCTGTCGTAGGATGTGCCGCAGATGGAACAGGTGTATTTCACAGTGCGCTTCCCCCTTCCTTTTGCATATTTTGCCATGCGGACGCCATCACCTGTATGACGCTTTGCGCAGGCCAGCCGAGCGTATAAAGGCTGTTGCGCGTTTCTGCAACGCCGCCCACAACGGACAGCACACGGCTTGTGATCTTTTCTTTTCCATTCAGTGTGCCGGCCAGATGAAAATGCGGCGCTTTGGAACGGCTGTCCCAGACAGCTGACCAGTTTTCAAGCATGCCTTTGTATTCTTTTTCCGTTTTGATTTCCCCTTTCTTTTACAGAACGCGCGGCACATACCTGCGGTTCTGATGATTGGTTTGCTTGCGCCTGACATCGCCCAAAACACGTTCTATCTGTTTGACCTCCTTTTGATGGCATGGGTCTGACAGATAATCGACAATAGGCTGGAGCTCTTCTATAATATCTTTGTGATAGCGCCTTACTTTTCGGCATTCCCGGAGAGATTTGGCCAGCTTCATGGTTTCGACAGCATTAAGATTTTCGAGTTCCAATTTATGCAAATAATCTTGCGTGAGTTGATCTTGCGTATGGACAAGCTCTTGATGGGCGCTGTATTCCGACTTGACGTTTGCCATGAGCTTGACAAATGCGGAGAGAACGGATTCGTTGTTTTTTTCGCTTAAAAGAAACACCCCCTTAAAAACGACTTTATTTTTTGTATGAAATATGGTAGAGCAAAAATAATAAAAAATGAAAGGATGGGTTATATGCCGCGTGGAGTAAAAAGACAGATTGAGTACACTGGAAAAGCTGCAAAAATAAATGAAAAAGTGCAGAAGTTAGAGGCAGAGTTGAAAGCTGCGAAGGAAGAACTGAAAGCCGCATATAAAGCGCAGGTAAAGGAAGAAAAGAAGGCGGCCGCAGCTGTAGCGAAGGCAAAAAAGGACGAAGTTTACAAGGCCATTCAAAACAGCGGTAAAACGGCGGAAGAAATACTCGCTTTTCTGAATAGCTGAATTGGAATATTGTTTTTTTTTCAGGCGGCGTTTGCCGCCTTTTTTATTTGCTTAAAAAGAAGAAGCTAGAATAAGAACCGAAATCTATTTGCTGAACACCGGGCGAGCACTCCCATATGCGAAAAAACTTGGGACGTGGGATGCCTGCGGCGGCAAGCCAGGAAAGTATGTGTTGGAAGGCGCGCTTTTGAGAAGACGGTTGAGCGATAAGTTTGCTTTCGTTGTAAGACGCGCCATAAGAAAGTTTCATTTACACGGATCCCCCTCTTCCAACTGCAGAAGGTAACGCCTGCCGTCAACCGTAAAAGATATTTGCTGTGCATTCCAGCACTCGATATAGCCTTCGTGCCGCCAGCGTTCATATAAAATTTGCTCAATGCCTGTCGTGACACCCTCGGCAATATCAGTTTGCTTCATGTGTACCCCCTTTTTTGAAAGAAAGAATAGGTTCGAGCTGTGCCCGGCTGGTGGATTGGAGCCATGCTTTGCAATGCGCCAGGCAATTTTCATCGCAGCGCTCCTGACCGGCAAGCGGATTATCGGAAAGGCGCGCGTCTTCGGGACAATGCTCACACCCCCAGCCGCCCTCGGCGAGAAAGGACGCCATTTCTTCGAGCGAGAGGCTTTTCAGTGCGCGAAAGACATTCATGCTTTGACGGCCCTGATAGTTTCGAAAGGAAAGGCCGCAGTTTACGCAAAAAGCACTGCATGGGGCATGCGCACATGTTTGACATTTTTTATAGATGGCTGTCACCTCCGTTTTGGTAATCCCCGGAAAAGCCGGCGAAATATGCAAGACCGCACTGATGCTTGCCGCAGCGGTGTACAACATGAAGGGGTGGTGTGTTCAGATAAGGTGAGGTGGAAAACTTTTGGGCTTTGACCATTTTACCGCAAAGCCCTGGAAGTATTTCGTCTGGAACCTTGAATGAGTTTCCATATGAGAAAAGCGCCCCGCACATTTGGCATTTATAGAATGCGCGAAAAGTTGTATTGGAAATAAGACGCACCTCCTTTCAGCCGGGGTGGCGGGGCGAGGCGATATCAGACAGCTTGACGGAATCGCCGCAATTAAGCGAGGGAAACAATTTGTAGGGCAATATTCCTTCCGCACTGTCGCCATCTCTCCACCAAAGAATGTCGCTTTTGTTTCGTCCGATTACAACGCTTTTACTTCTTCGGAAGTCGTAAAGTAATTTCGCCAAATCCACCTCCTGCTGTGTCCAGCGGGGCTTGCGGATGATGCGGTCTGGGTGGTTGATAGCCCACGCGACGGAATTTCCAATTTTCAAGTTTTTTGGGCCGCCCTCTCGCACTACAAAACCTTCTTTGTTGATATGCAGCCACACTGTCATGCCTTTTGGGTAATCTATGCGGAAGCGTTCACCCACCTCAACCCCCAGCACCTCGCAAATTCGGGGTCTCGCCTGCTTGTCCATGTTGACCTCCTCTTTATTACCATTTATTAGAGTTTCTTTTAGTTTGTTAGAGTTTTCCTCCACCACCTCATAGCCCATCAGGCGCGCGGCTTCGTATGGATGTTCTTGAATCCAATCCCAACAGGCACAGCCACCATTCGCTTTATCAATTGGGCATCCCTGACAATAGCTATCATAAGTCGAGCAAAACGCATCTGAGGCTTGTTGTAAATTCTTAAATACTTCCCCCGTCTCAGGGTTTCGAAATTTCATGGTTGGCCTCCTTGTCTATGCGAGCACCGCAGTTTGGGCAGTATTTCCATCTTGCAAAAGCCGCTTCGATACCACCACATTCCGAGCATTTCACGCGCGGGTCAAGTCCATCATCACTGTCAGTGAAAACAGGAAACTCCCAGTGCGCGTGCCTCACCTCCACCACGTCGGCGGCGGGGATGTTGGCAAGAAGAAATTCAACTCCATAAGGATATTGATATTGCCTGATAGCGTTTATTGCTTCCGCCCTCTCGATGTACTCCTTCATTCCTTTTCCCTCCGTTCCAGCGCGTCAGCGATCCGCTTTAATTCTTCCTTAATTCCTCGCAGTTGATCGTGCCCGCTCATATCCTTGAAAAGTAGCAACAGAAACAAAGCAATCGAAATCACTTGCAAGGTTGCGTCAATCTCGTTCATTCCTGCTCCCTCCGTAGTGCGGCCTCGGCATCTTCACGGGTCAAAAAAACGGTTTTGCCGAAGTCGTCAAAATCTGCGTTCCCTGAATATTCTAAGAACAAAGTGTCTTGCATATCGTCGGATAAAATTCCGGTCACGACATCCTCGAAAATTGCAAGGGTGTTTTTGTGCTTTTCGCAGTCAAAACCTACATCATCATCACATGGGAATGGGCAATTCTCTGCAAGCTCGCACGGGCAATATAATCCTGTGGCCGTTCCCAGTTCACCATTTGGCCCGTACATCGTTCCATCCAGCACTTGCGAAAAATTTTTACAAGTCGTTATATGGTATACCGTATCTCCGATGCCTGCTGGCAGCACCACGCACCGCCCGTCTTTGTCTGCCTCTACCAACTCTTGCAGACGGTCAATGTCGTACCCATCATCTGGCACAAACACGCCATAGCCTAGCAGGAAATCGGCCAAAATTTCGGTAAATCTTCTGGTATCCGGTTCGGCTTGTTTTGCGTTCACGATAATCTCAATCAGTTTATCACGTTGCTTTTCCTTTTCCACGCTCATTCCTCCTGTTACAGTTCGAATTTGCTGAAATATTCCAGTACTTCACGCATTGCCATCTGCATGCCTACATACTTCTGGTACTCCGCAGAATAGGTCTGATTAGAGGCGTGCCGCCCCTCGTTGTCTTTTCTGAAAATATCGTTTGCGGTGTTGCGATAGAATACCAGTAAATCCGAAAAGTACTCTTCTGCCGCGTCCGCGTTAAACACCGGCTTTTTGGTATCACTCACACTCATTCCTCCTTGTGCAGTCCGCGCCATTCGTCCTCGTGCTGGAACATAGAAACGGCATCCACATTTTCTCTTAAATCAAGATACAGGTTGTAGTTAATGACAGGATGAATTTCTCTGTCTACAAATTCCGCGAGGTCGTCAACAAGGCTTGAAACACCGTTTAGTTCTTTAATCACCGCATCCCTCTCCGCTGTCACTCGCTCCAGCTCTTCCCGCAGTTGGCGCACGATGGGCAGAGCTTCGGGGTCGATAGTGGGCATCGCCTGCACCTCGCTCATTAGCGCCACACCCTCGTTTGCTGGCTCCATGGAACCGCTTTCCCATGCTTGATGGTACAAAATCTTGTTTGCATCAATCAACCGTTGTTCGGCCATTTTCTTCACCGCCTCTTTTGCTTTTTCTTCTCCACATACAGGTGTAAAATTGCAAAGAATCCCAAAGCACACTGCATTTATGTCCAGTTTCTCAATGTCCATCAGGTTTCCTCCTCCGCTGGCTGCTTCATCCACTTCAATGCAGCTTGCTTGCACCCTTCATAAAGTGGAATGTTTGGATAAGCACAGATGTAATTGCACACCCCGTCTTTTTCATGCTCACAACACTTACAAAAGTCGGCTCTGAGGAAAATGTCCGCCATCTCCTCGTCGCTCATGGCTCGGATATAGTCAGCGTTGGTAATAATCTCCGGGTCGCTGTCAAGGCCGTATGTACCACGCAGGGCAGCACAGGCTGAGCCTCGATATGTTACCGTACATTTTGCGTAAGCCGGGCAATTCTTGCAGCCTTTCATTTGTCCTCCTCTCCCTCCGGCGGGCGGCGGTAGGGTTGCGGATTGCTCCAATCTACACGCTGGCCGCAGTTATCATGGAATTTGCACTTGTACATCGTTTCCATTCGTTGGCCACGTCTACGCTGGGAGATGATGCTCTTACATCTTGGGCAAATATAGTCAATATATTCCCGGTCTGGCTCATCCAGGACAAGAATAGAGAGTGGCTCGTTCTGCGGGGTGAGGGTAGGCTGGTATGGGGTCGCCTCATTTGGATGTGCGTCCTCCCACTCCAAAACCTCCTTGACCAATTCTGCATTATTTCGGCTGCTAAAATACAGAACAAATGTTGTATCTCCCATTGGAATATCCAATGCCCAGTCGCAGACCATCGCCCTTATTTTGTATCCCCTATTCGGCCTTGCCATCTTTCAGCGCCTCCCCATAGTGCTTTTCGGAAATTTCCATGTATTCATCAAGCAATTTCTGTTGCTCCTGTGCCCATTCAGATAGGCAGTCAAATGAGCAAAAATCCTCTGGCTTTCCAATGGAGAACCCTTTAGGCATCTTCTTATTGTCCCTGTTTTGCAAAACAGAAAATCCGTCAATAGTAATGCGAATGTCACTGTCTTTAATCAGCTTTCCGCACTTGTCGCAACAATGCGCTTTAGCCATCTTTCATCGCCTCCAATCTCTCCATCATCATGTCCACGGCCTCGTCTGTCAACGGGCGACCGCACATGGGGCAAAACTTCGGAACTCTGGTAGGATTCAATCGTTTGGGACTTCCTGGAGAATCGTTGTAATTCATTTCAATTCGCACAAGGTTGATTTTGTGCTTTTCACAATACTCACAGCCCGCCCACGACTTCCCACCTGCTCCCGGCTGACGGGGCGGAGGGCGGATATAGCCATTCTGTGCGCCTCTTGGCATTTCTCTGTGTAGCATTCGTTGTCCGTGTACTGGATTAAAAACGCAATCGCTTCTTCCCGCGTCATGGCTGGACCTCCTTTAAAAACCAAACTGATTACCAGCGCTGTACTTTTTCTTTGTAATGTCCTCTAAGTGATGCCGGATGATTTTCAGTTCCTTCAAAATTTCAATCAAAATCACTTTCATTTTATCCCCTCCAGCATCTCCATCTCCTCCGCACCAGATGGTCTAAACACTTTGTCTATTACGCCATTTTTGGCCAAGCGGGGGTAAAATTCTTTAAGATAGGAAACATATTCATCAGACACCTCAGATATTTTCCCAGAAACAATCAGATTGAAATCGTCTTTCCATTTTTCTGGTACGGAAAATTCATAAGTTGCGTATGTACTGTCATACTCATCGTCATAAGTTGTAATGAAATTAGGGTCATTATAAAGTTCCGCCTCCCCATATCCACAACCACGATTTCCCCCACCGACACGAGTATAAATGGCAATATTATTTCCACGGGTCACAAAGCAATCACGAAAACGTGGCCACTCATTCTGTTTTCGGCCAAGCATCGGCATAATCAAAAGGCACGCAGGGCTAAAACCGTTAATCATGTTGTACAGGCTCATAATATTTCCTCCAATTTCTTCATTTCACTTTCGCTCAGAATCGGCGCGCGTGTGTTCCAGGCGAGGCGGGCTTCTATGTCCGCGTCTTTATGATAGTATTCTTTTAAAGCCGATTCAGGCGCAGACGCAAGCACAGGGCTTTCTTTAGTCTGGAGATACCCAGGATAAGCCTTTGTTATTCCACAATCGCATCTGTATATTATCCACCTGTCGTAAACCGTTATCTCTGGAATTTTACCGCACCAAGAACACGGTACTATTATCCCCGCATCCGTCAGCCGCTTGGCTGCCTCATGGTTCCCTAGAAGGGCGCGCTTAATGTCGTCTATTTTTTGTTCCTCATGTTGTTTTAATATGTTTTTACGTGAATAAAATTGTTGTTTTATTTTCCATAGGGGCCGCCCCCACAAAGGGGGCGGCGGTATGAAAACGCCCGGATTGAAAATAATCTCACTTTGTATTACAATGCCGGTAAGCGATGCAGTTTTTATGGCAGGCGTGCAAACACAGCCTTTGGACGCACCAAAAGGGATTCAAGCTTCCGAAACCCGCACGATAGCTGCGGGGTCGCATAAAAGCGAAAGAGGGCGTTTGTATCAGCCGTTATCAAAAGCTTATCGACACTTGCTCGTTTGCGAGCTCGCTGATCGCTATCGGCTACTTCCTTGTGGACGTATGCCACTGGTTGGCGAAGTTTGTGAACTGGTGAGGGAGCCGGCCTGGGGTATCAGGCCGTTTTTTATTTTCACGGGCTGTTTTCATTTTGTTGAGTGGGGCGTGCGAGCTCACCGGCATGGTACGCATTGTAAAGAGGCGCGCCGGGGAGGCCCCTGGAGCCGGTGGCCGGATTCGAACCGACGAGGTGCTGACAAGAAATCAGCCGCTCATACCCTTGAATAGTTCCGGCATAAAACCGGGTGAAACCGAACTTCCCCAGATAGGGCGGCGCCATGTGACGCCAAGTTTTTCATTGCCCAGTAAGGTTCATATGAAATGGAGCTTTTTTAAAGCGTGCGTGACCTTTTACCATGACGTTTTACAAAATGACAAAAATAAGCCTGTACACTGACATAAGACCTGACACAGTCCAATTTTCATCTTTTTTATGTAGGGCGGGCAATGCGGAAAGCGAGGAATTACAGGTCTACCTCAAAGGTTTCGGTGAGGTTGACGGTATCGAGCGCAAGTTGCAAATTGGAGAGCTCGTCGCTTGCGGCCTTATACTCCTGCTGAGCTTCAGAGCTGTCATAGTTGCAGACTGTATACTCTGACACACCCTTATAGTTTGTGTGGCGCGCAAGAGGCGGCATATCCTTCATGCTTTGCATGCGCGATTTATATTCCGTGAGCATGCGCATGCGCACAAGCGCCTCATCAACCGTATAGGAGAAACCCGGCACCTGTGTGGTGGTGTTAAAGCAGTTGATGGCGTGGCGCAGCTTGGCAATTTGATCGTTAATCTGACGAATATCGGCCTGCGTGGAGAGGAAGCTGTATTCCTTTTGAATGGGAGTTTCCCCCTCACAGTAGCTGGTTGTGCTGTTTTCACGCTCTGCGGACAGGAGACTGCCCAGCTGCTCTTTCAGGGAGCGGATGCGCTTATTGGCGGAAGCTGAAGTAAAAACGGCTTTCATTTTGGGGCCTCCTCTTTCAGATAGTTCTTCATCAGGCGGAACAGCGCCTCGTTTTCAGAGACGAGGTAGACGGGCTTTGAAAAATCGAGTGACCAGAGGCCGAGAAAAGTTTTGGCGTCTGCAATAACGCTACCGTCTTCATTGTGGAGGCCAGCCTCGGCATCAAGTGAGACAATGGCACGTTGGAGGCGCTGAATGTCCTGAATGGAATTGAGTAAGATTTGTTTTTTCACGAACTAATTTCCTTTCAAAAATAAAGTGATGTGGCGCGCCCGGCAGGATTTGAACCTGCAGCCTTCCGTATAGAAAAACGGATGCTCTGGCCTGGCTTGAGCTTCGGGCGCACACAGCGGGGCACTTCCCCGCGTGTGGATAAAAAGCCGCCTCAGCACAGCGCCTTGCACGCAGGCCTTGTGCAAAAAGCGCCGGATACCCGGCTGAAAAGCTGTTAGCGGCGTCAGCTTTTGCACTGCTGTTTGCCGGCGGCGGTAGCACCGGCTGCCCGGAGGGGCAAAGTGAATATAGCCCGCGGATTCGCCAACCAAACCGCAATTCTTCAGGGAGGTTCCCCCGCGGGATTGTGCTCAAAGCGCCCTGTGAAAACAGCGCCCTCTGCAGATAGGCGCCCAAACCTCCGGGCTGCAGGTTTATCTGCCCTTCCGGCAATCCAGGTTGGATGCCGTTGGGGCGTAGCTGTGCCGTCTCTCCGGCTGTCACGTGTGATTGTAGAGTACGTTGCCCACCCAGTTCCCATGGATTAGGGGCCTGCCGGCGGGACGAATAGCCTTTGGCCGGAAGGAGATTCGCCCCTGTACGCTGCCAGCTTTGGCAATTGGAGCAGATAACGGGAGTTGAACCCGCACAGGCCAGCTTGGAAGGCTGGTGTTCTACCATTAAACTACATCTGCAGATTGGTGCGCCCTTTGGGATTTGAACCCAAGGCACATGGCTTATAAGGCCATTGCTCTGACCTGACTGAGCTAAGGGCGCAAAATGGATGGAGCAGCCGGATTCGAACCGGCGGAGCAGAAAACTCTGCTGTATGACGGGGTCAAAGCCCGTTGCCTTACCGCTTGGCGATGCTCCAATATAAAAGAATTGTGCAGCTATGTAGCGGGAACTTCCCGCATTCAAAATCGTTTACTTTTCTTTAGTTTATATTTTCTTATGCTTTTCTTTTTTCTTGGTATTACTCCCGTTCAAAATCGTATACTCTTCTTTAGTTTGGACTCCGGAATATCGATTGATTTCCGGAAACCGGACAATTTTTACAGCCTTTCATTTGTCCTCCTTCCCCTCCGGCGGGCGGCGGTGGAACACCCAATGCGAGATTTCCTTCACATCGTAAATACTACCGGCCGGTGTGATAATATGCCCATGCTGGCACAGACACCAGTACCCGTTTCCGCCCTCGATGGGTTTGCAGGTAGCCCACACAGGACCATCCATCTCCCGCAGCTCCTCCATCGTCAGCGGATCGTTTGGCGGTGTGAGGGTGGGTGCGTTTCTCACAACATTCAAGCATGCCTCGATTGCAGGGGTTTCTTCACCATCGGAAATGCTGTCAAGCCATTTTTCAAAAATTTTTTCAACGTATTCTGCGTCAGTCGCTCTTGCCATCTTTCAGTATCTCCAATTTCTTTTTCTGTTGCCACTTCCTCCATTTGCTCAGGTACGGTTCTAGTATGCTGAGACACTTATTTGTGATAATAAAACTTTCGCCATACAAAGAACTCTAAAAGCAACTTATCTGGAGCAGTTACATCGTCCAGGGACTTTTCTGTTTGAAGGATTCGATACATCTCGTGCCTGGGGGCATAACGGTCTGGGTCGTCTTTCGTTGCATCATAGACAGACGAGAACAAAGAGGAACGATAGATGTTTTTGGGAGTGAGATTTTCAATTTGTAACCGCAGGCCTTCCGGCGCATCGGACGGGAGCCTTGCAAGCATAGATTGTTTGAGAAAATAAGACATATTTCGAGCCGTTGGCCTTTTCCCGGACCTTTGGCCTGGCGGAATTAAATAGCCATCGTGCACAACAGGAGAGCGGTTGCCATTACTCATGACATACCATTGTTGCTGCATCACCTTTTTGGCGAGCGGCAACACCCGTGGAAATTTGACGGGTGCCCCGGCTATTGTACCGCGTTTAAAATCCACCTCGTTTTCTTTGAAAGACAGCACCTGGTGAACGGAAAACCTTTCCCATAAAAGATAGAGGAAAAGCAGCTTTCGCATATAGTCGGAATCGGAATATGGCTCTGATTCCATCTCGGGGAAAAGCAGCAGCATTGCCTCGTCAAACACCTGATAAGACGGAAACATCGCACGAATAATTTTACTTTCAGGAGTAACAACAGCCGCCGCCTTAAATGGCCGGAAAACCGCCATGGTTTCTTTTGGGATCAGCCCTTTTTCATATTTATATTGGACAAAACCATTGACTGCTGAGCATACCATGGCAATAGAGCGAGTGCCCGCCTTGCTGTTTTCAAACAAACTGTTGAACTGTGCTTGTGTGAATTTTTCTATGGGGACGCCATACTTTTGTTCAGCCTTGTCCATCTGCTCAAAAATCAGCTCATTCAGCGCCGAAGTATTAGAGATGGAAAGATACTGTTGTTTGAGAATGTCCACGTGGCACCTCTTTTCGTTAATAGGCCGCAACCGACTGATACAAAGTGGTTTTTTCAATTCCGGAGCCAAAGGCAAAGGCAATGTCTGGATTTTGCAGGACCTGTGCGATTGCGACATTCTTGCGTTGCTCGACATTGAGCTGCCCTATTTTGTAGAGCATCTGTGCCTGCGGCAACGTAGTGGCATTTTCACACATGACGGTGCTGTTTTTGACAAGCCCCGGCACAGTGCCCTTCGGAAGATTAACATGTGAAGGAGATGGACGGTGAAAGCGGCCGCCTGTGATAGGGATGACATTATAGCACCCGGACGCTTCAGACCATTTGTTGTTGCTTACAATGAGGTAAGGACGGCAGTTTCTATAAGTGGCGGAACTGTTTGCGCTGGATGCGTAGGCCATCCAAATTTCGCCGCGGCGAGGGGTTGCGTGGTGGAGCGAAGATTCCATAGATGTGCATTGCACTCCCTTCTAAATTATGTATCCCCCTTCGCCTTGATTATAATATACCACGCAGGTTAAGAAAAGTCAACGATTTTCTCTTAAAATTTTTTATACATTTTTGCAGAAAGCAATCACGTCACATTCGGACACTTCTGCGGACGGTATTTTACGCACCTTGACGTTGGGGGTGGAAACTTGAAACAACAGAGAAAACAGGAATTCCAAACGTGATATTCCAGATTTGTTTTTCGAAAAAGCAAGGGTTGAGAAACGCCATCGGCTTGCGCAGAAGGCGCGAAGCGACACACCTCCCCTGCCGCCCCGATAAGGCGCAAACCAGATATGAACCAGCCCGGCCGGGGAGATTTTGAAGACTTTGGAAAAATCTATTTTACGAATTTGCAAGGTCATGCCGCATCACACTCTTTGATATAAATATGGTTTTGTGCCCAGGAGAGGACATACCACTCGCCGTCCCTGGAAAATTCGAGTTCATTTTCCCCCATATCCAGAAGACTGATGTTGAGGCACACGCTTGAGTTTGTAAAATTGGTAAAGCCTTTTGCTTTATGCTTTGTATTGGAAAACACAAGGGCGCACGGCATATTGGTGCCGCAGTATTCAAGAGAGCAATACCGGCAGGTGAGAAAGATAGCTGCCGCAGGCTTACCCGGCAGGCCAAACACAACGCGAAGTTTTGGAAAGCGGGACAATTGAGCGACAAATTGCTTGAGTTTTGCGATGTCGAATTCCATATGAAAACCCCTTTCTGGTTTAAAGTACATTTTTTGGGACTGACGAAAATGTATCCTCTACTTGACAGAAGAGGAAAAGCAGGGCATAATACAACTAAAAGTTGTTTAACGCAACCAGGTCCATCACGTTTAACAACCTTAGGTTGTTATTCATTGCAAAAGAATAGTACCACACCCAAATGGTAAATTCAATGTGGAAGGGAGGCAATAGTATGCCAGAAGGTGTTGGGCAAAAAATTCGGATATGGAGAGAGGAGAATGAAATTTCCAGAAAAATGTTTGCAGACCTTTTGAATTATTCGGAAAAGGCTGTGCAGAACTGGGAGAACGGCACGGCATTGCCAAGCTTTGACGCCATTATTTCTGTGGCAAAGCTGATGGGGGTATCGATTGACTGGCTGCTGGGGCGGGCGCAGAGCTGGAAAACAGCGGACGCCGTGTTGGCGGAAAAGCCGCAGATGATACCCATTATAGGAGAGGTTAGGTAATTTCTGAAAGAGATGAAGCGGCAGATTCGAGGGAATCCAGAGCGTCCTCCATGGCCTGCGAACACTCTTCGCTTACTTCGTAGCGCTCGCTTTCCCAAAGGTTTTCTGGCATATTTTCCCGCGCTTCGTCCTCCTCTTCTTTCAAGGCTTCCAGCTCGCTGGCTATCGCGCTGACCTGTTGTGCAAGGCGCGCGATAGCCTTTTTGCGTTGTTTGTTCAAGGTTTCACCCCCTCGGCCGGACGGTATTGCACAAGAATGCCCTGTGGAAAATAAAGGCGGAGTTGACATACTCCCACAGCTTACGCAGTGGGATTCTTCCCGCTGCGCCGTGAGATTGTGCTTCAACGGAGTTGCTGGATGACCCAGTCTTACACTCCTCCACAGTGGACGATGCCTCGCCCACATAGATTGTTTATCAGGCGGGAATGCCCAACTGGGTCAGCCCCATCCGTTTGATGTTGACGGCTGCATTCGTATCCCTGTCCAGTGTGGTGTGACAGCAATCGCAAGTCCAGCTGCGCTGCTTGAGTGCAAGGGCTGTATTAACAGTCCCGCACACATGGCAAGCCTTACTGGAAGGCGCCCACCTGTCAATTTTCACGACGGTGGAGCCGGCGTTGCTGGCCACCCATTCCAAGATGGACACGAACTCTGCGAAAGCGAGGTCGGAAACTTTCCGCCCCCACAGGCGCTTCATCCCATCGAGATTGAGGTCCTCGATGCAGATGATGGCATACTCGCTCACAAGCTGGTTTGCCAGTTTGAAGAACCAATCGCGCCTGCGGTTGCTGATGCGCTGGTAGACACGCTCCAAGTCACGAATCGCACGCCGGCGGTTTCGGCTGCCCTTCTGGCAGCGGGATACCGCACGGTGAGCCGCTCGCAGTTCTTTGAGTGAAGTCTTATACCACTGGGGTGAATCTATCGCAGACCCGTCATCCAAATTGAGGAAGTGCTTCAAACCGAAATCCATCCCGACAGCTTTACCTGCTCGTGGAAGGATGTCGTTGCACTCCTGCCGGGTGACGACAATGAGATAGATTTCTCCCAGCGCATTGCGCTTCACGGTGAGCGTTTTGATGGTCCCCTCCATAGAACGGGATTTGCAGTATTTGTATTCCCGTCCCATGATGGTGACTTTGTTATCAGCATGGAAGGCGTACCCCGCCTGCTTGAGCGTGAAGCTGGAATACCGGCTCCTCTTTTTGAACGAGGGCGGCGACTTCCTGCCGTGACGCTTTTGCTTCACGTGGTCAAAGAACGCTTTGTAGGAGCGGTCGACCCGCTGGACAACATCCTGAATAGCTTGGCTGCCGAGAGACTGCCACTCCGGATGAAGTGTTTTCTTGACCTTCGTGATGTGTTTCATCAACCTGTTGGCGGAAAGGTGTTTTCCGTATAGACGGTAGTATCTGCGGTGCATCGCAATGCAGTAGTTCCAGATGGTGGCGGCAATGTTGATACCGTCATCCAGATGCCTGTTCTTTTTGTTTTTGTACAATTTGAATTTGTAGGTCTTGATAACAGTACGCATTTTGCCACCTCCTTCTGAGAGTCAACTTCTTGTTTTTTGCGTTTCGATATACCGTTGAATAATATCATTACTGACGCTTCCGGCAGTGGAAACAAAATAGCTTCTCGTCCACATATTCGGCACTTTGGCAAATTCGGAGAATTCTTTTCTCAAAGCCAAGCCGGTATTTGATTTAACGATTCGCATAACATCTGCCGGGGACAGCTTTGGCGGACAGTTTACGAATAAATGGCAATGGTCAATATGACACTCTAACGCCAAAATATCAATGTCGTTTTGCTCACAGATTTGATGCACAAGTTCTTTGAATCGAGCTTCAACACCATCTATCAGGAAAATCTTTCTCCGATAGCGTGGGCAAAAAACAAAATGATAATTGACCATTGAAACAGTGGTTTTAGTTTTTCTATATTCTGTTTTCATGTATATATTATATCATAAAACAGATACAAAAACAACGCGGCCTTTCATCCCACAGTTTACGCAGTGGGCTTTCTCGGCCGTATTCTGTAAACGATGCACTTTTATTCCCCCGCTTTGAAGTTGTAAAGAGGGCGTATTATCTGAATGATTTCGGCGGTATCGCCGATGTGGCTGGTGATATCGTGCATGCTTTTATATGCCATAGGGCTTTCATCCAGCGTGGATGCGTTGGCGCTTGTTGTATAGACGCCCGCCATTTCCTTTTGGAATTCTTCGACTGTCAGCTTTGTTTTGGCGGCAGCACGGCTCATGATACGCCCGGCGCCATGCGGGGCAGAATAGTTCCATTCCGGATTGCCCTTGCCTTCGCAAAGAAGGCTGCCATCTCTCATATTGATTGGGATGAGCAGGCGTTCGCCCTTTTGAGCGGAGACAGCACCTTTTCGAAGGATTCCGTTTTTTATATCGATGTAATTGTGGATTGTTTCAAAGCTGTGGACGGCTTGTGTTTGCCCGCCCAGAATGCCACTGCTTAAAATAATGTCACGGATTGCCTGCCGGTTGAGGCCGGCATAAGTTTGAGCAATTTCCATATCGTGCAGGTATTCCTGCATGGTTTGCCCCGTAAGATACGCCAGTTCTTTTACGACTTTATTTTCCTGATTTCTTTTGCGGACCCGAGCGATGGCTTCCGCGATTTCTGCCTGCCTACCCTGTGCCTTCAGGTTTTGAATGACATTCTGGATTTCTTCTTGCGAGCTGTTCGAAAGAGAGCGGCCGGCGGCATCCTGATAATATTCGGCGATTTGTTTGCCGAGGTAACGGCTTCCTGTATGGATGACAAGGTACAAATAACCATCATCATCTGCATCCACCTCAATAAAATGATTGCCGCCGCCAAGAGTTCCGATGGACAGCTGCGCCCGCTCAAGATTCACATGGTTTTTGCAGCGCAGCTTTTCCAACCCGGCGAGGGGTGCCAACGAATGAGGACTTTCTCGGATTTCTTTTCCGGCCGGGACATTGGCACGGATGAATGCATCCAACGCGGCAAAATCCACCTTGGCGGGCTTCAGCTTTGTTGTGAGCATACCGCATCCAATATCTACGCCGACCAGGTTGGGGACGATTTTATCTGTGACCAGCATTGTTGTGCCGATGGTGCAGCCCGCGCCGGCATGAACGTCCGGCATCATGCGGATATGAGCCCCCTGGGCAAACGGCTGATTGCAGAGGGTTTGTATCTGTGCACTGGAGGCGTCATCTAAAGCACTGGCAAACACTTTAGCTGTACAGTATTTTCCTTCTATTTTGAACAATTTTTCACCTTTCTTTCTACAGCCCATGCCCGCACTGAGAATCGAGCAGGGGTTCGTTGACGGGAAGCCCTTTTTCTTTCATGAGCCTGCGGACAGTTTGCGCGCGATAATAGCCCATATTCTTCCCCTCCTGACGAGCCTTATGAATATACCACTCGCCGTGGTCATCCTGATAATAATATTGAAACACGAGGTGGGTTTGGATTTTATCCCGTTCCGGGTCATTGCCATTGGTGTGGGCAAAATACTCGGCATCTATTTTCGCATTGCGAGCATTTTTCTTCGCTTCATCGTGAATGGCATACCCGATAGAACCGAGCAGAGTAAAAAGCGAGAAGGGGCCAAAGGCCACGATTTACACCCCCTCCTCTTCTTCGTAAAAGACAGTGGTGGTTTCAGGGTCTGCAGATGCGGCAACCTGCACGACTTCTTCGATAAAGCTGCACAGAACGTCACGCGCACTTTCGTATTCCGGTGTGCCTGGCGCACCATCTTTCAGGAGCGCTTTGGCATACAGGGCGGCGTGCAGCTTTGTGCTTTTCTTTTCTTCCGGAATGGCATATGCGATGGAGTTGAGATAACCTTCCAGATAAGAGAAGGTGACGGCATTTTCATCTCCATTTCGAAATGATTCGGATGCGGCGAGCAACTTTAGATAATCGACCATAAGAACGCCTCCTTGTATGATACTTAACATCATTGTACTGCGCGCATCTGCCCTCGGCAAGAGGCCAGGCCAAGTGGTGATTCATGCGCCGGGAAATGGCTTGGAGAGCACATGGTTGTATGTATCGTCCAGAAAATTGCAGTCTTCATCCTGCTGGGGATATTCGAACAGGCCGAGAAGCTCTGCGGCATCACCCATAGTATCCAGTGCGCCAAGCAGGCCGCTGAGCCATTCGCAGATGCGCGGCGCATCCTTCCAGCCGGAGCTGTGAATGCGGGAATATAGCTCGCAGAGGGCCATTTTTTCCTGATAAAACAGGGGCCAGTCAATGTTGCCGCGCAACAGGTCAAGCGCCTTTTCTTCCTGAGACATAACAACACTCCTTTTAAATTCAAATATCACGAAAATGATAGAGCAGCTCATATACGCCGCCCGGCCAGCGTTCGTCAAACCAGTGCCAGATGTCTTCTTTATCGGTGCCGGGTGGAAAATGGAGAAAGGCGGCCTCTATTTGTTCTGTTTCCGGGTTCATAGGGATGTCTCCGAATTGCAGCCAGAGGTCTTTTAAAAGCTGGCGGCCTTCTTCATCGTCCACGACAAAATGAAATGGCTCTGTGATGAGTATGGTGCCGTTCTCGTACACCAGCGTATTGCGGCGGCCAAGATAATATGCGGGAAGCCTGCCGCTTTCCACTTCGCTCAAATGATAGGGCGTGGCCTGCCACCGGCCGGTGTATTGATCCTTTGCCCATTCCTGTTTTGTATAATGATAAGGCTTGTTATTCATACCCTTACCTCCGCATGGT
>DYBQ01000150.1 GCA_019418545.1 Clostridiales bacterium
GAACAGGCAGACGCAAGGGACTTAAAATCCCTCGGTAGAAATACCGTACCGGTTCGATTCCGGTCAGCGGCACCAGGTCGAGAGCCTCGACGCGCAAGTCGCGTTCGGGGCTTTCTTCTTTTTGTGACTTAGTCCTCGCGTTCAAGCGGGTATCTATTTTGTCAATGCTTCCCAGTCGAGAGCCTCGACACGCAAGTCGCGTTCGGGGCTTTTCTTTTTCCTATGATTTAGCGCTCGCGGTTAAGGCGGGTTTCTATTTTGTCAGCGCTTTTTAGACTGTGTCCAGATGCTTTGATTTGCATTTGGGCTTTTTTAATTTTACTGGTATTTTGGGGATAAACTATCTTTTAGAGAGCAGTCATTTTTACTTATTTGAACATGTATACATGTTTCCAAATTTTTCTTTATGTTTCGCCACAAAAAAACAATTCATCCTATAGTTTATATAAAAGTATGCACTTTGGAAATGAAAAATTTACCATTCTGTTCTTGACGATTGCATTTGCCGGGGTTATGATAGGTTTATTATATATTTGAGCGGTTTTTTCTGTCATCTGCTCTCGTTGTTATGACGGAGGTCCTTTTTCATGCACAGCTTTTCTTTTTCTGTCCGACTGAAATCTGTTTGGCGGGGACTTTTTCCCTGCCTGCTGACCGGCGCACTTCTTCTGTTGGTATATGCCGTTTTTGGCTTTGCTCCGTTTGGAGAAAAAAGCATTTCCTGGTGTGATATGGACCAACAGGTCATTCCACTGCTTGCTGAATTCCGCCAGGCCTTATTGGGGGAGGGAAGCTTTTTTCGCAGCCCAGGCGCAGGAAGTATTAGCTATTGGGGCATTTATTTTTTCTTTTTGTCCAGCCCGTTCTCCTTTTTATCCGTATTTTGTCAGCCCCAGGATTTGCCCTGGATGATGAATTGGCTTCTGTTGTGGAAAATGATGGTTTGTGCCGGTACCTCTGCCCTGCTTTTCCGCAGAATCAGTGGAAAGGGAAGCTCATTCCCCTGCTCTCTGCTGGGAGTGCTGTATGCTTTTTCTGGCTATACCATGCTGTATTATCAGAATATTGTGTGGCTGGATATGATGGCATTATTCCCGCTTTTGCTGCTTGCCTTAAAAGCTATTGGAGAAAAACACACGGCTCTGCCCTTTACTGTGGTGTTTTCTTTGATGCTGATAGTCAACTACTATCTGTGTTACATGGTCGTGCTGTTTATCCTGTTTATCTACAGCCTCTATCTGCTTTTGCTAGAGCCAGCGGCTGAACGCCGGAAATGTGCCGCTTTGCTTTCCTGTGGAGCCGGAATTTCCGTACTGGTTACGGCGGCGGTCTGGCTTCCCTCCCTCATTCAGGTGCTCCAGTCTGCCCGGGGAGAAGGCTCCGCTTCCGGTATCACCAGTGACAGCTTTTGGTGTCCGCTGGCCACCACCCTGCCCACTGTGCTAACAGCCGGAGCTCCGTTTGCCGCCATCTTTTTTTCTGACCGATATGCCCTGCGCTCCCGTGTTTCCCTGCTGTGGGGGCTGTCACTGCTGGTATTCCTGATTCCCCTGTTTATCCATCCCATTAACAGCATGTGGCACACCGGCAGCTATCAGGCTTTCCCCACCCGCTATGGCTATATGGTCAATATGCTGCTCCTGCTTACAGTACTTTGGTTTTTACGCCGCCAAACCCGTTTGCCCGAACACTCCCTTTCCATCGGAAAAGCTGCTGCCTGGGGTGCATGTGCAGGATTTTTGCTTCTGGCAGGACTGCTGCTGCTGTTTTGCCAAAAAAATCTTTCTGCCTATGTGCGAACCCTTTGGGGCAGCGACCAAGCTTTGCTGCTGCTTTTCTTTGTACTGGTAGCTTCCACTTGTGCATATATCATCATTTTCAGCACTTGGCAAAAAAGGCTGCTCAGTCGGCGGACCATGATGGCGGTTTTAGCCGTTATGGTGGCCGGGGAATGTTTTTTTAACGGCGGGGTTTATATTGGCTCTGTCTCCAATTCCCAAGACGAATATGTACAGGCAGTGGAGCTTTTGGAAAATCTGCCGCAGGATGATGATTTTTACCGGGTAAAGACCCGTGAAAAATATTTTGATGTTAATCTGTTCTCTGCCATGGGAGTAGAGTCCCTTTCTCACTATACCTCCCTTACCCCCCAAACGACACTAGTCACCCAGCGGCGTTTGGGATATTCCGGGTATTGGATGGAGGTAAATTCTAATGGAGGAACCGCCTTTACCGATGCCCTTCTGGGAAACCGTTATGAAGTGGTGGACAAGGATTCCCTAACCGAAGAGGATGTGGTACTGTGGAGCGGAGATGAACTGGCTATCACAGAAATCCCCTACGCCTTTCCTGATGCAATCCTCACCAAAACAGAGCCGGGCTTTTTGGAAGATTTATCAGAAGGCTCCCGAATGGAAATTCAAAAAGAGCTGGCAGAGGCGCTCTTCCCTGGAAGCGGTGGTATTTTTACTTTATATCAAGAGGAGACTTCCGCTTCTGAAACTCCATCTAACAGGACAGTGGCTGTGCCAGGAGTGTATCGTTGGAGTATTCAGGTGAACGAGCCCGTTCTTTTATATTTTGATTGTGCCAGTGCGCCAGACAACAGTTTGGTTTCGCCGGTAAACGGCAGCTGTAGTATCTCTGTAAACGGCGTTCCTGTCAAAGACGGCTATCCTTCTAAGTATGATAATGGAATTTTGTTTTTGGGAGAATTTTCTAATGAAACCGTGGAAATCACTGTTTCTGTCAGCCGGACCATCCGGCCGGAATCTATGGAAGTGTTTGGGATTGATAAGCTGGGACTGGAAAACCTGTGCGAAAATGCAAGAGGCGCCGAGCTTGAAGGTGGTGGAAGCCGCTTTACTCTGTCCTGTACCGCCGAAGAAGAAGAAACCCTCGTGATTCCTCTGTCCTTCAGCACCGGTTGGAAGGCCACAGTAAACGGAGAAGAAGTTCCAGTCAGCCGAGCTGCGGGAAATTATCTGTCTATTCCCATGCAAGCCGGAGAAAATGAAGTCGTCCTCACCTTTACTCCACCGGGACTTCCTTCAGGCCTATGGATTTCGGTTGGTGGACTCATTCTGGGAATCCTGTTTTTCTGGTTGGGCCAAAAACGACTGCTCAAACGCAGTGGGCTGTGTGCTGCTGTCTCCTGTGTGTATGATGGTGTGGCAATTGCGGCAGCTGTGCTAATCTATATCGTCCCAGTAGTGCTGTGGCTATTGGCACGGTTATAAAACATTTTGATTTTTGAAAAAACCATTGACATTGCTTTTCAAAATGGTATGATAATCAAAGCCCGGGAAACCTCCCGGGCTATTTTTCAAGGATTGGAGTTGTTTTGTAAGATGACACATCAAATTTTGCATGTGCGGGAACATACCGTTCAATATTTGGAATGGATTCGGCAAAAAATCTATACCCCCATAGCCCAGCTTCACGCACAAGGCTGGGTAACACCGGAGCCAGTTCCGTTTTCCAGACGGCTGGAAGGGGACTATCGGGACTATCAGGTTGGAGAAGTGTGGGGAAGCCTGTTTGACTGCGGCTGGTTCCACGTTACCGGTACGGTACCTGCCAGCGCCTGCGGCAAAAAAACGGTGCTTTTGCTGGATTTTAGCGGCGAGGGCTGCTTGTATGACAAGGATGGCTGCCCCATTCGCGGTATTACCAACGTTTCTTCCCACTATGATTTCGCTCTGGGAATGCCTGGAAAACGGGTGGTGCCCTTTGCCGACCCGGCTGCCGGTGGGGAAACTGTTGATTTGTGGATTGACGCCGGATGTAACGATTTGTTTGGAAACTTTAAAGGCGACGGAAAAATTGTCCAGCTGGACATTGCCCTGTGCGATGAAGCTGCCCGCACTGTTTATTATGACATCGTGGTGCTGGACGACTTGCTGGGATGTTTGCCGGAGGACTCTCCTCAAGCTGCTTCCATTCTCTATACGCTGCAAAAAGCGTTTGCCTGCCTGAGCGATTTTTCCCAGGAGGAATTTGAAGAGGCACACGCGATTCTGCAAAAAGAGCTTTCGAAAACCGGCGGTACCCCCACGCTTTCCTTTAATGCGCTGGGACATGCTCACATTGACCTTGCCTGGCTGTGGCCCATTCGGGAAACCCGCCGCAAGGGACTTCGCACCTTCTCCACTGCTTTGGAAATGATGGAGCGGTATCCCGACTATGTTTTCGGTGCCAGCCAGCCCCAGCTGTATCAGTGGGTAAAGGAGGATGCACCGGCTCTCTTTGAAAAAATCCGTCAGCGGGTGCAGGAAGGCCGCTGGGAATTGCAGGGCGGCATGTGGGTAGAGCCCGACACCAACATGCCCTGCGGGGAATCTCTGGTGCGCCAGTTCCTTTATGGCAAGCGGTTTTTCCGGGAAGAATTCGGCGTTGATGTAAAAACCCTGTGGCTGCCCGATGTGTTCGGCTATACGGCAGCCCTGCCCCAGCTGATAAAGAAAAGCGGCTGCGACTATTTTACGACTATCAAGCTCAGCTGGAGCAAGGTAAACCCCTTCCCCTACCACACCTTCCGCTGGAAGGGACTGGGGGACTGTGAGGTGCTGGTACACATGCCGCCTGAGGGCGCTTATGGCTCGGCCGCATTGCCCCATTCCTTTGACTTTGCCGCCAAAAATTATCGGGGAAAGG
>DYBQ01000151.1:0-1785 GCA_019418545.1 Clostridiales bacterium
GCTGTTGATTCAGACACTCAAAAGCTTTGGCGTACAGGCCAAAATCCTGGATATCTGCCGGGGCCCTTCGGTAACGCGCTATGAGCTTCAGCCGGCAGCCGGTGTAAAAATCAGCAAGATTACCAACCTTTCCGATGATATCGCCATGAATCTGGCGGCTTCCGGCGTGCGTATTGAAGCGCCGATTCCTGGAAAAGCAGCCGTTGGCATCGAAGTGCCCAACCGTCACAGAAGCGTTGTGCGGATGCGGGAACTGATAGAGTCCAATGCGTTTTTAACTGCCCGAAGCAAACTGACCGTTGCCCTAGGAAGGGACATTGCTGGGCAGGTAACCTGTGCCGACCTTTCCAAAATGCCCCATATTCTGATTGCCGGTACTACCGGTTCCGGTAAGTCTGTGTGCATTAACTCTTTGATTATCAGCCTGCTCTACAAGTCCCGGCCAGAAGAAGTCCGACTGCTGATGATTGACCCCAAGGTAGTGGAGCTTGGCATTTATAATGGGATTCCCCATCTTCTGGTGCCGGTTGTCACAGACCCTCGGAAAGCATCCGGCGCATTAAGCTGGGCGGTAAAGGAAATGGATGACCGCTATCGGATTTTTGCAGACTGCAATGTTCGGGAATTGGCAAGCTATAACAAGCTGGCGGAAGAAAACGGGTTTGTGGACGAAGATGGCCAGCCCATGCCCGCCATGCCCCAAATTGTGATTATTATTGACGAGCTGGCTGACTTGATGATGGTAGCTTCCAACGAAGTGGAAGATTCCATCTGCCGTTTGGCACAAAAAGCCCGTGCAGCAGGAATGCATCTGGTGGTTGCAACCCAGCGTCCGTCGGTGGATGTGGTAACGGGCCTGATTAAGGCCAACATTCCCAGCCGAATCGCCTTTACGGTGTCGTCACCGATTGATTCCCGGACGATTTTGGATACCGCCGGTGCGGAAAAGCTGCTGGGACAGGGCGACATGCTGTTTGCGCCGGTCGGTGCGCAAAAGCCTGTGCGAATCCAGGGCTGCTATGTGAGCGACGGGGAGATTGAATCCATTGTAAACTTTGTGAAGCAGACCCATGAAGAAGTCGCCTATGACGGGAAGATTATGGAAGAAATTGAGAAAAACGCCGCCCAGGAAAAGGAACATTCCAGCGATGGGGACGAAGATTCTTTACAGGACCCCATGCTCAACGAGGCCATCCGCTGTGTGGTGGAGGCAGGGCAGGCATCCACTTCGCTGCTTCAAAGACGGCTGCGTTTGGGATATGCCCGGGCAGGCCGGCTGATTGACCAATTGGAGCAGCTGGGAGTAGTAGGGCCTCATGAGGGCTCAAAACCCCGTCAGGTACTTATGACTTATCAGCAGTGGCTGGAGCGCACCGCGCAGCAGCCGGACTGATGCTGCATTGTAAAAGCAAGTATATATGGCCGGGAAAGAGCGAAAACGTTCTTTCTTCCGGCCTGCCGTTATTTGACAGAAAGGAAGGAATTATGGCATTTTTACCGATTTCCATGGAGGATATGCAGGCCCGGGGCTGGGAGCAGGCAGACTTTGTTCTGGTTACCGGGGATGCCTATGTGGACCACAACACCTTCGGCACAGCCATTATTTCCCGGGTGTTGGAAGATGCCGGATACCGGGCAGCAATTTTAGCCCAGCCTCAGTGGCGCTCTGACAAAGATTTTCAGCGGTTTGGAAAACCCCGTCTGGGCTTTTTTGTAAACGCTGGAAATCTTGATTCCATGGTTGCCCACTATACCGCTGCCAGAAGAAAACGCAGCGACGACGCT
>DYBQ01000151.1:1795-4498 GCA_019418545.1 Clostridiales bacterium
GTATAAGAGACAGGAAAACGCCGCAGCGAGGATGCTTATTCCCCGGGGAAAAAGGCAGGATACCGGCCAGACAGAGCAGTGATTGTTTATTCTCAAATCCTAAAGCGGCTGTACCCGGATGTCCCGGTTATTATCGGCGGACTGGAAGCCTCTCTGCGGCGGTTTGCCCACTATGATTACTGGGAAGATAAAATCCGTCCATCCGTTTTGGTGGATTCGGGGGCTGATTTGCTGGTGTTCGGCATGGGGGAAAGGCAAACCGTAGAAATTGCCCGGCGGCTGGATGCAGGCGAACCCATCGAGTCCCTGCGGGATATCCGCGGCACCTGCTATTTGATTCCCAGCAAAGAATATCAGCCGGGACCGGCGGTGGATTGTCCCAGTTTTGAGCAGGTGTGCGCCTCCAAAAAGGAATATGCGGTTTCCTGCCGCAAACAGCAGGACGAGCAGGATGCTGTGCGGGGGAAAAAGGTCATCCAGCGTCACGGGCACCAAATTCTGGTACAGAATCCCCCGGCAATGCCTCTAACACAGGAAGAGCTGGACCATGTATACGAGCTTCCCTATGAGGGCACCTACCATCCTGTCTATGAAGCACAGGGCGGCGTGCCGGCTATTGAAGAAGTAGAGTTTTCTATCACCCATAACCGCGGATGCTTCGGCGCCTGCAATTTCTGCTCCATTGCCTTCCATCAGGGCAGAGCCGTTACCACACGAAGTGAAGAATCGGTTGTACGGGAAGCGGAAAAGCTGATTCAAAAGCCCAACTTCAAGGGATATATCCATGATGTAGGCGGCCCGACCGCGAATTTCCGGCTGCCGTCATGCAAAAAGCAGGCGGAGCTGGGATTGTGCAAGGGGAAAAAGTGTTTGGCGCCAAAGCCCTGCCCGGCGCTGGAGGCCGACCACAGGGAATATCTGCACCTTTTGCGCCGGCTGCGAAAGCTGCCGGGTGTGAAAAAAGTATTCATTCGCTCGGGAGTCCGATATGACTATGTGATGCAGGATTCGGACGACACATTTTTGCGGGAGCTGGTACAGCATCATGTCAGCGGCCAGCTGCGCATAGCGCCGGAACACTGCTCCCCTCAGGTGCTGGATTGTATGGGAAAGCCGCATATTGAGCCTTATTATCAGTTTCAAAAGCGGTTTTATGAAATTACCAAATCGATTGGTAAAAAACAATACCTGGTGCCCTATCTCATGTCATCCCATCCCGGCAGTACGCTGCGGGATGCCGTGGAGCTTTCGCTGTTTTTGAAAAAAGAACATTTGCGGCCGGAACAGGTACAGGATTTTTATCCAACGCCCGGAACCATTTCTACCTGTATGTTTTATACCGGACTTGACCCCTACACACTCAAAGAGATTTATGTTCCCAAAACCGACAGGGAAAAGGGAATGCAGCGGGCGCTGCTGCAATATTATGAGCCGAAAAACCATGCTGTTGTGGTGCGGGCTTTGCGGGAAGCCGGAAGGGCAGATTTGATTGGCTATGGACCTGACTGTCTGGTAAAGCCCCTTCCCGGAGAAAATGCGGGGAAAAAGGAGCCTCACAAGCCGCTCACAAAAGGCAGGACATCAGGCCGCCAGAGGGAGGACACAGCATGGCGGAAACAGCAGCAGGCGAGAACAAAAGGGAAAAAGCAAACCGGAAAGTTCAAATCATTCTGATAGCCGCAGCAGTGCTTTGTTCTCTGTCAGCAATTTTTCCGGTTTTTCAAGATGGCTGGCGGGTATTTTACTCGATGATGGGGCTTCCCTTTCCCGAAGAAAACGGCTTTTCCATTCACTTTCTGGATGTGGGGAGTGCGGATGCAGCGGTTATCTGCTGTGATGGCTATACAGTCCTGGTTGACGGAGGTACTTATGGCACGGGGATGGAAACCTACCGCTATCTTCGCCACATGGGTGTGGAAGAGCTGGACGCAATGATAAATACCCATCCGGACAGCGACCACCTGGGAGGTTTTTCCGAAATCCTTACCCGGATGCCTGTAAAAGAATATTGGGAGGGCGAAGTGCCCGAAGGGCTTTTGCCCCAAACGGAAGAATATTCCCTTACCCGTCAGGCGTTGGAAGAGAAGGGGATTCCCATCAAAAGGGTTGTGCCTGGTGAAACAGCAGCCTTTGGAAAAATACAGATTCAGGTTTTGGGACCGGTGACAAAGGGCTCGGACAGTAATAACAATTCGCTGGTTTTACAGATTTGTTATGAAGGATATACGGTATTGATGATGGGCGACGCCGGGGAAGAAGAGGAAGAAAGCCTGATAGAAGCAGGCTGCTCTTTGCGCTGTGATGTTTTAAAAGTGGGGCATCACGGCAGCAACACATCTACCGGCAGAAAACTGCTCAAGCAGGCAGCCCCTGCCTATGCCGTTATTTCTGTTGGAAAAGAGCGGGGGCCGGGAGAAAAAACTTTGCAGCGGCTGGAAGAAAACAAAGTAGAAATCTATCGTACCGATACCGATGGAAACATTGTTCTGCACATTGATGGGGAGGGGATTACCTTTACCCGGGAAAAAGACAAGGAGGATTCACCATGAGAAAGCTGATTATTGACCGCTTTGAAGGCGGGTATGCAATTTGCGAAGAAGAGGGCGTGGAAAAACTTTTCGGGATTGACCGGCAGGAACTGCCCCAAGATGCAAAAGAAGGGGGCGGTATTGAGATTACAGACGAAGGGGGAATTTCGGTAAA
>DYBQ01000152.1 GCA_019418545.1 Clostridiales bacterium
GGGCTGATTATCAGGACAGCGTGGACATCCATCCCGAAGAACTCTATCAGGCCTGGTGGGAAAGGAAAAAGCTGCCCCGGACCAGCGCCATTAACGTGGAAGAATATGAAGCCTATTTCCGCCCGTGGGTGGAAGCCGGACAGGAAGTGATTCATTTTTGCCTGGGCAGTGCCCTTTCCAGCAGCTATCGCAACTGCTGCCTGGCCGCCCAAAACCTTGGCGGGCATGTCCACCCGGTAGACAGCCACTCCCTCTCCACCGGCACGGCTTTGCAGGTGATGGACTGCCGGGCACGGATTGACAGCGGCGAAGATGCCGCCAGCATTGCGGACTATTTTTCCAAATCCACCCAAAAATATCACGCCAGCTTTATTCTGGACACCTTGGAATTTATGCACGCCGGCGGAAGGTGCTCGGCGGTGGCGGCCTTTGGTGCAAACCTGCTCCGGCTTAAGCCCTGCATTGAGGTGGACAACACCAGCGGAAGTATGGGTGTGGGCAAAAAATATCGGGGCAAGCTGGAAAACGTGCTCGTCCAGTATACGGAGGAAAAGCTCTCCCAATATTCGGACATTCGCACCGACAAAATTTTTATCACCCATTCCGGCATAGATTCCCGGTATATTCAGGCAGTACGCAAGGCCGTGGAAAAGAAAATGCATTTTGACAATATTTATGTCAGCCAGGCCAGCTGCACCATTTCCAGCCACTGCGGACCCAACACCCTCGGCATTCTTTTCGCTACCGAAAGCGAAGAAAAATAACAAACAGCAATTTGATTGCAACAGCAAACCCTCCCAAACGCCAAACCGGCGCCGGGAGGGTTTTTCTGTATCTTCTATTTAATTTATGCCTTTTCCAGTGCCTGTGCCACGTCCTCGATGATGTCCTCGGGGTTCTCAATGCCCACGGAGAAGCGAATCAAGTCGGGTGTTACGCCGGCCTCTGCCAGCTGCTCGTCGCTCATCTGGCGATGGGTGGTGCTGGCGGGATGCAGCACGCAGGTGCGAAGGTCGGCCACATGGGTGACGATGGAGGCCATTTTCAGGCTGTCCATAAACCGGGTTGCGGCTTCTCTTCCGCCCTTTACGCCAAAGGAAACCACACCGCAGGTGCCGTTTGGCATATATTTCTGAGCCAGTGCATGATAGGGGCTGGACTCCAGGCCGGGATAGTTTACCCAGCTTACCTTCTCGTGGTTCTCCAGGAACTTTGCAACCTTTAGAGCGTTGCTGCAATGGCGCTCCATACGCAGTGCCAGCGTTTCCAGTCCCAGATTCAGCAAAAATGCGTTTTGCGGGCTTGCCTGTGCGCCCAAATCACGCATCAGGTGGGTGCGGGCCTTTACGATATAGGCCGCATTGCCAAACTTTTCGGTATACACAATGCCGTGATAGGACTCGTCCGGCTGGGTGAGCATGGGGAATTTCCCGTTGTTCCAGTCAAACTTGCCGCCGTCCACAATCACGCCGCCCAGCTGCACGGCATGGCCGTCCATATATTTGGTGGTGGAGTGGGTGACAATGTCCGCGCCGAACTCAAAGGGGCGGCAGTTAATGGGGGTCGGGAAGGTGTTGTCCACAATCAGCGGCACGCCATGGGCGTGGGCTTCTTGGGCAAACAGCTCAATGTCTGTGACCACCAAAGAGGGGTTCGACAGCGTTTCGGCAAACACGCAGCGGGTGTTGGGACGGAAAGCCGCCTCTAATTCCTCCCGGCTGCATCCGGGGCTGACAAAGGTGGCCTCAATGCCCATTTCCTGCATGGTTTTAAAAATCAGGTTAAAGGTGCCGCCATAAATGGCGCTGGAAGCCACCACATGGCCCCCGGCATGGCAAATGTTCAAAACGGAAATGAGGGAAGCAGCCTGGCCGGAGGAGGTGAGCATGGCGCCCACGCCGCCTTCCAGCGCGGCAATTTTCTTTTCAACGGCGTCCAGCGTGGGGTTGGCCAGCCGGGTATAGAAAAAGCCGTCCGCTTTCAAATCAAACAGGTCGCCCATGGCCTGGGAGCTTTCGTATTTATAAGTTGTGCTCTGGACAATGGGCACAACGCGGGGTTCCCCGTTTTTGGGGGAATATCCCTCCTGAATGCATTTGGTATCAATGCGGTATTCGCTCATGTTCACCATTCCTTACTATGAAAATCTATTTTTGCCGGAGAACAAGCGTCCCCGATACATAACAACTTACAGCCCCTGACTTTGTACCCATTCCCACAGGTGGGTGGCAATCCAGTCGGTACCCATTACCACCAGCCAAATCAGCAAAATAAAGGCCAGCGCAGAAACAAGCTGCACCAAAATCCGCTTGCGGCGGGGCATTTCCTCCCCTTCGGGCATTGTTTCGGACGTTTCCTCGGCCAAAGCCCTGGCAGCATCGGCTTCCTTTTGCCGGAACTCGGACACAACCTTTTCGGCCTCTTCCAGCTGGGGAAGCAGCACATAAAAGCTCTGATTTGAGAGAATCGCGTCGCTGTTATACATGGAAGGAATCCCGTCAATCCCGGAAGGGTGCCTCTCAAAGGGGATGCCGCTTTCCTTCATCACCGGCTCCAGCCGCTGGGCTTCCATTTCCGACACGGTGACCAGCAGGACCTTATCAAGCGGAGTAGGCTGACGCAGCTTTCGTTTTCCGCATTCGGGGCAGCGAACCGCCGAGTCCTCACACAGGGATTTACATTTGGGGCAATATAGCATAAAGGTTCCTGCCTTTCTCACATCTTACAAAGTCAACTTCAAATATCATAGCACAGGTGCTGCAAAAAAGCAACCAAATTGCAATTTTGCAAAGGGAATCCTGCATAAATCAATCTGCCGAAAAACATTCCCACAATCTGCGGCTTACAGCTCCATGCCGCTGTCAATCCACTCATAGCAGACTGCATAGTCAATGGAAAAATTATTCAGCTCTGCAAAGCAGGCTTCCACTGCTTCGCGATATTCTTCGGCAGAGTTGTAGTCGTCCAGCTCTTCCCCATCCGGCCGAATGGCAGTGGCCAGCATTTGGGCAAACAATACCGGCGTGTCAAAGGTCTCCATCATAAGGTTCGCGGCGGCTCTTCCTTCCCGGCGCACCAGATAGTCCAGCATATCGTGGATATCGTCCCGGCTGTTCACAATGTCCAGCAGCTCCCTGTCCTCAAGGCTTCCCTGCCCGGCCAAAAACCACACGGCTTCTTCTCCAATGCCCAGCTCGTCCAACGTGGAAATCACGTCCAGGCTGCCGATGTCGTTGCCGCACTCTGTCATGCGGTTATAAAATTCCGCCAAAAGCTTTTTAAGCGCCACCGCCGAAAGCACGGCCTGTGTTTGCTCAACAACCGTATCCAGCGCCACCGCGCCGCTTTCCCGCAGCAGCGCCCAGTTCATCATAAACCAGCAGCTGTTGGCGGAGTGCTCTCCAAAAACGGTTTGAAAAATAATCGACTCTGCATCCATTTTATAGCTCATACGATTTGTTACCTCCTGTTTTATGCTTTATGCCATTCCCAGCGCCTGTTTTGCCAAACGGTCGGCCATGTCGTTATAGGTATCGCCGGAATGCCCTTTTACTTTGATAAACCGGATGTCCATTTTTGCGGCGGCCTCCCGGTAAAAGGCCTGATAGGCTTTTGTGCCCTCTTTGTTTGCCTTCCATTCGCCGGTACACCATTTGGCAACGCCTTCATAGTCGTGATAAATGTCCACTGCCGGGACTTCGTGCTCCAGGCACCAGCGGATGACGGTTTCTGCGCCCTTGATTTCCCCGGCAACATTGCGCATTTCCGCCAGGGAGGCGTCGGTGAACTTTTGGGAAAAGGGGATGGTTTCTCCCTGCCAGAACAGCACCGCGCCGCAGGAAAACTCTTTTGTCCCCACATGATAGCTGCCGTCCACATAGGCAACCGCCCGGGGGATATCCGGCTGCAAAGCCGGTTCGCTATCGTTTTTTTGAGTCGGTGCGGCTGCGGGTGCGCCCTGCACAAAGGCTTCGGCCTCCTGCCGGGTTGGAAAACCCTTGTAGGAGGCCCCGGAAAAGCCTGTGACCTGGGCTTTACACTCGTCCCAGGTTTCGAACACGCCGGTTTTCCGCCCGGCGCGGACGGCATAATATTTTTTTGCCATAATTTCCTCGTTTCTGTTTATTTAAAGTTTTGTTTTTCCTCTGTAGCGACATCTATCATACGCCGCAATGTGGGCATCCCCTTTGGCCATTCTGATTTTCCCTTTGGGAAAACAGAGGGAAGCAGCATCAGGATTGAAGCAAGGCCCCTTTTTTTCTTGCAAAAAGGGGCCTCTTGAAAAACATCCCACCGGGATATTTTTCAATTCACCACCAAAAATGCGCCCTCCGGCAAAAGGGTTCCGCTCTCTGCGGAGAGCGGCCAGGAGCTCCGCGCCCCTGGACCCGCGCCAAAGGCTGTCTCTTATACACA
>DYBQ01000153.1 GCA_019418545.1 Clostridiales bacterium
TTACAAAACTGGTAAATTTGCAGCTTTTATTTGATGGATTTTAGATAATTATTTATCTTTTTACGAAAGGAAGGCTTGCCATGAAGAAATCAATTTCTAAAAAATGGATTTTGGGCCTTTTGCTCTTCCTTCTGATTGCTGCTTTAGGCACCATCACACTGCTTTTTTGGAATCCCTTTTCGGGGGCTGGCGGCTGGAAACGGGTGGATTCCATCTCTGCAAAATCCTTTCCCAATGGAATAGAAATCGTCCTGCCGATAGAGGGAATCGAAATTCCCAACGATAATCCCGATGCTTTTCCTTCTCGGGAATTCCGTACAAGCCGGAACTTTTTGGAAGTAGAAAAGTCAATCTGTCATGCTCCTGGTGTGACAGACTGCCAAACCTATACTACGGCTGCAGGATTTTCTTTGGAGTTCCGACAGGGTGAAGAAATCTACTGCCTTCGCCAAAGCAGCACAGAAGGGGATATGCTCCATTTTCTTCTTTCTGGAACCTGTGTTACAGTTGCCGGCTCCAATGAGGAATATCAGATAGTCTTTCCCATACATCTGGTGTCGGATTCCCGGCTATTCCAAAGTGAGGAAAACCGTCTGATTTTGGATATGGAATATGAGTGTTCGCCCATAGAAGCAGACGAGCAGTCTATTCCTGGTATGGAGCGAATCCAAGCATTTTATGAGGAAAGCAATCTTTATCAAGTAGAAACTTCAAAAAACACTCTGACACTTCGACCAAATTCCGGCTCCGGTATGCCCTTCCAGCTTGCTTTTGATTCTCATCATGGTCAAAGTGTTTTTCGTGTTTCTTTGATAAACTAACTTAGCAAGGGGTCCCATCGTCCAGGATGGGACCCCTTTTCCTTGCTTCTCCCCACAATTAAAATCCGGCAAGAGCTTTATGCATCAGAAGAAACAGATGCCGGGCCTTTGTTTTCGAGCCGCTCCAGATATTCCGCCGGGACCGACCGGATTAGCCACACATGGTTTGCCGACAGGAAAAACGCAAAGCCTTCCCGCGCCATTTTTCCGGAAGCCACCCGATAAATCACCGGCTTTCCATGGCGTGCGCCAACTTTCCCGGCGGTTTCTGTATCAGACGAAAGGTGTACATAAAGCCTTCCCTTGGGCAAAAGGCCCTGCCGCTCAATGGATTCCACATATTTTTCGCCGGTGCCGTGGAACAGATATTCCGGCGGCTCCTTCCGGGCCAGCTCCACGTCCACGGGGATGGAGTGCCCCTGGTTGGCGCGGATTTTGGCGCCGTCCTCACTAAAAGAATACCGCTGCTTTTCGTCGGTGCGGACAATCTCTTCCAGCAGCTCCCGGGTGAGCGGGTGTGTTTTGGAAACGCCTGCAATCAGCGCGTCCACATCGGCCCAGCCGTGCTTATCCAGCACAACGCCCGCTTTCTCTGGATGATGCCGCAAAATCATACTGATATACCGGCTAACCCGAATGAGTGCATCGGGATTTTTCTTTCCTCTCATACTTTCCCTCCTTATTCCTGCACAAAGTTTTTTCGGTTTCATTATATCGTCTTTTCTATCCCATTTCAATGCCAACCCTGGCCGGTACTATTGCAGTATCTTCATGACATTTTCCATTTCTGTCTGGGTTTGCTCGGTGTCCAGATAGTCCCACGAGTAAAACATAAACCCATCACAGTCAATTTCCCGCCCGGCTATTACCTGACGGGCCAGTATATCGTCTGCGTTTTG
This sequence comes from Clostridiales bacterium, assembly GCA_019418545.1. GTDB lineage: Bacteria > Bacillota > Clostridia > Oscillospirales > Acutalibacteraceae > Heritagella_A. The sequence continues at coordinate 1,721 of DYBQ01000153.1, forward strand.
CCACGTTCCATCGTCTGCATCGGAACCTGCTTTGTATACTGCCAAGCCGACATAAAAAGAAATGGAATCTTCCAGTATAAGGCTTTTCCATGTTTCAATGGTTTCCATAAAAGGCAGCGCCTCATTTTCAAAGTTCACATACATTTGGGGACAGATATAATCAATATAACCTTTTGCAGCGCACCAGGTAGGGACATCGGCTCCCATGGCCTCATCATTGGACAGATTTCCCTGTGGAGCAATTCCAAACAAAACATTGGGATTTGCTTCTTTTATTTTTTGATATACCAGAGAAACCAGCGCGTTAATATTAGAGGTTCTCCACTCTTTAAGGGACAATGCCTGATAGCCGCTTTCTTTGGCTTTGGAAACATAAGATTCATAAGAGGACTTATCAAAAGAGGCATCCTGTGTGGGATAAAAATAATCGTCAAACTGGATACCGTCCACCTCATAGTTTGCAGCGATTTCTGCCACGCCTTCGGCGATATAGCTTCGGACTTCTTCTACACCGGGATTGTAATAAATCCCATTATCCGTCTCTGCTGTCCAACCTGCCTTCGTTTCATCCCCTTTCCAAAGAGTATAGGGATTATCCTGAGACAAAATCGTCGGCGTTTTTTCGGATTGGATTCGCAAAGGGTTCACCCAGGCATGAATGGCAAGTCCCGATTTGTGAGAGGCTTCCACCATATATGCAAGAGGGTCATAGCCCGGGTCTACCCCCTGTGTACCGCCTACAATGTGGGACCAGGGAAAATATGCGGAAGGGTACAGGGAATCCCCAAAGGGGCGGACATGGACAATCAATGTGTTCATGCCTTTGTCTTTGGCAACTGCGATGATGTTATCAAATTTTTTCTGAAAGGCTTCCTCTCCCCCGCCTGACGTATCCAGAGACATAAACGGGACCCATACTGCCCGCATTTCTTCTGGGGAAGACGGTGCCGGAGCTGTTTGGGAAGACTGCTCCTTCGCTGTATTTTTTTCGAAAGCCCCCTGCGATGAAAGGGGTTCTTCTGTTTGCCGAGAGGCTCCGGCTATCATGGTAACAGCTACTGCGGCAGCCAGAAGTCCAGCCGCCAGCACCCTGGGATAACGCAGCCGTATGTTTACAAGAATTCGTCTTTTTCTCATTTTTCCCCGTCCTTTTGGGCCCGCATTGACAGCCGGGCGGAATTCCTGTACCATAAGTTCAGGATATTTTATCCCTATGCGGCCTTGTCCCGGGATAGAACCAGACAGTAAAAACAGGAGGGCTATGCGTGGAATTTCTCTTTTCTCACCGATGGGCAATTCTCATTGCCTGGTTAATCGTTATCAATGTGATTTCCATACTCATTACCATTCACGACAAGCGCAGCGCGCAAAAAGGGCGCTGGCGGGTGCGGGAAAACACCTTGCTGCTGCTTGGCGCGTTGGGCGGTGCCATTGGGATGCTGATTACCATGAAGAAAATCCATCACAAAACCAAACACATGAAGTTTATGGCAGGGCTTCCCCTAATTCTTTTGGTGCAGGCAGCGCTGCTGCTCTTTTCCATGTGGAAATGGGGATTTTAAAAGGAGGTGGGTGTGATGGAAAAAGCTCGTTACCCGGTGGTGCTGCTGGATGCCGACGGCACCCTGTATGATTTTGAAAAAGCTCAAAAAAATGCCTTGCTGGCTGCTTGCCGTCAGGCAGGCCTTTTGGAATCGGAGACTGACTTTCCCAAAATGCTGGACTGTTACAGCCGCATCAACCAAAGCTGGTGGAAAAAGCTGGAGCGAGGAGAGTGTACTAAACCTCAATTGCAGCTGGGAAGGTTCCGTGATTTTTTTGCAGACATGGGGCTGCAATATGACGCGGCGTCCTTTAATGATTTATACATGGAGGAACTGGGAAACGGCTCCTTCCTGCTTCCTCATGCAGAAGAGGTATGCCGGGAACTCTCAAAAAGCTGCAAACTGTATATCGTGACCAACGGCGTTTCCCGTACTCAGCGGCGGCGCATTGGCGCGTCCCCGCTGGCAGAGCTGTTTCAGGGGCTGTTCGTTTCGGAAGAAGCCGGAGCGCCAAAGCCTGAAAAACGCTATTTCGAATATGTATTTCATCAACTTGGAAACCTTGATTTGCGGGACATTCTGCTGGTAGGGGATTCCCTGACTTCTGATATGCAAGGAGCGGAAAATGCCGGCCTGGATTCCTGCTGGCTGAACCCTTCCTGCCTTCCACGCCCAGACAAGCCATCTATCACCTACATTATCCATGACCTGCGGCAGCTTCCAGAAATCGTTTTGCATGGGAAGCAATCATGATAAAAAACTTTGCGAAACCCTGTAACAAGTTTTGCCTCTTTGCCATACACTATAATGTAATTCGAAAGGAGGCAATTCAATATGTGCAACAACAACTTTGGCGGATGCTCCTGGATTCTCATCATTCTTCTCATCCTGTGCTGCTGCGGCGGCAACGGCCTGTGCGGCGGCAACAACAATGATTGTGGCTGCGGCAACAGCTGCTGCTAATCCCTTCCACCGCAAACCAAAGGCGGGCGCTTTTGCGTCCGCCTTTGGGCATACATAATCGTTTTCAGTCACTTGTGATATTTTCCGTTATTTTGAATTTGAAAAGCGCGATATATTTGCTCGCAGAGCATCACCCGGGCAAGCTGATGAGGAAATGTCATTGG
>DYBQ01000154.1:0-2570 GCA_019418545.1 Clostridiales bacterium
CGTGCCCTATGTGCTAAACCATGCCGCGGCAAGATTCAGCGCAAAGGTGGAGCAGGTGGTGGATTTGGGTACCCATCTTTTGTTTATCGGAAAAGTAACCGAGGCCGAAAAGCTGCTGCCCGAAGAGCCCCTCACCTATGCCTATTATCACGCTGTCCTAAAGGGCGGCACCCCCAAAACCGCGCCTTCCTACAAGGGCGAGGCCGAAGCTATCAGCCCTTCCGGCGCGCCGGAGGGCAAGGAAACCTGGCAGTGCAAGGTTTGCGGATATGTCCACGAAGGCCCCCTGCCCGAAGGGTTTTGCTGCCCCATTTGTAAGGTGGGCGCCGAAAACTTTGAAAGAATCAGCTAAAAGTCCCGGCACAAAAGCCGCTTCCCGTTTTGGGAGGCGGCTTTTTTTGCGCGGCTGTTTTAAAATTTAAATTTACTTTTATCAAAACAAAGCTCTTTCTTTTATGAAAAAAGCAATTTGCAAAATTTCCTTCCGGGGAGCAGGAAAAGCCCGTCTTTGCTATAGTAATGGCACGGGCAAGGCCCGATAACACACAGGCGGAAGGAGCATTTTTATGTGGATACAGGTGGAGGACACCATTCGCGACCATGATAAGATTTTTAAGCTGTCGGACATTTTGGGGATTTCAGACGCCCACGCCGTTGGGCTGATGGTGTGCCTGTGGCTGTGGACGGCCGTTAACGCCCCCGATGGGGATTTGAGCCAGTTCCCGCCCAGAGCCATTGCCGCGGCTGCCAAATGGGAAAAAAGCGGGGAAAAGGCCGCCGCCCGGTTTTGCAGCGCCCTGCTGGAAGCGAGGTTTTTAGAATCGCCCGAGGAGGGGAAAAGGTTGATTCGCAACTGGGACAAGCGGCAGGGGATGGTGATGAGCTATTTGGAAAGGCAGCGGGAAAAAACCAACGAAAGGGTGCGGAAATATCGGGAGCGCAAAAAAAAGGAAAAGTTAAGTGAGGAAACAACCGCTTCCCAAAAAAGTAACGTTACTGAAACGTTACCCGAAACGGATGTAACGCCCCTACCAAACCTAACCCTACCTAACCAAACCAAACCAGACCTAACCATACCAAACCCCAGCAGTCCAGACCAGCCCGCCGAGTCCCAGGAGCTAACAAACGGGCAGGCACAGCCTTCCGAAATAGGGCAGGAGGCCGCGCTGCGCCATGTGTGTGAAGCGTTTACAAGGGCAATCCATGCCCCAAAAAGCAAGGAGCAGGCACAGCTGCGGCTGCTGCTTTGCCAATATGGGGAGCCTGTTTTGCTGGCAGCGGTGGAGGACGCCCGGGGCAAGGGGAAAAGCGTGAACTATCTGGGGACGATTTTAAAGCGCTGGCAGCAGGAAGGGCTTCCTGACAAAAAGGTGGGGAAGACGGCAGAAAGACCCGCTCCCAGCTTTGATTTGGAGGAATATGAGCGGATGACCGGGTGGCCGGCCGCAGGCTTTGAGAGCACAGCCTGAAAAAAGGCAGCAAAAAGCCCAGGTAAGCCAGAGCCTGTCGGGGCAAAAAATCCTTTTCCAAAATAATACACGCGCCTTTTCGTTTCGTCAGCATCGTTTTACAAAACGTAGGAGAATTTTACAGCATTTTTGCGGGAATCCCTGCATATCGTTGTGTTTTTCTTTACAGATAATTGTTGTTATGGTATAATATAGCAAAGAAAAGGAGGGTATTTTTTATGAAAAAGACAGTAGCGCTGTTCTCGGTTTTGGCATTGCTGTGTAGCGTGCTGGTGGGATGTTCTGGGGGCGAAGAAAGTTCATCGTCAGAGCAGGAAGAAACAGGCGTGCTCGCTGTGATACAGTCATTGCAGGACGCGGATTTGCCCATTCCCTACTACATTGTCTATACCGAGGAAAACGACCCCAACGGCGACGATAACGACTATGTGGAAAAAGGGAATTTTGTTGACGAGCGTGTGGAGGCAGAGTATTCCAAAGAGCAGCCTGAAAGCGGCTCGGTGGAAATTTTTGAAACCCCGGATGATGCCGAAAAGCGTGCGGAATATTTGCAGGGCTTTTCCGTCCTGGATTCGCTTCAATATCAGCTGGTGCGGGACAATGTGCTGCTGCGCCTGAACAACGCCCTGACAGAAGAGCAGGTTTCTGAATATGCCAAGGCGTTTGGCGGGGAACTCGTGGCCCAGCCTTCCGATGCCGACCATCATCAGGCATATTGCTATGGGGAGCGTTTTAACATCCATGCCGGGCAGCTGAAAGACGGGATGGCCTTGACAGAGGCTTCTGAAATTATGGGCTTCCAGCCGGAAACTTCGGGGGATACCTGCGTCTGGTTTGACGAATACAGCTCCAGTACGGTTTCTGCAATGCTGGAGGACAATGTGCTCAAGCAGGTTGTTTTTCTAAATCCTGATGCAGAGGATGCAGAAGATTCGGAGGATGAGGAAAAGGAGGAGGAAGAATCCGAAGCTTCCGAAGAGCCGGAATCCTCCGAGCCTGATGATGAAGAAGAGCCTGTCAAGGACAAAGAGCCTGCCAAGGACGAAGGCTCCAGCGTGACCACAAGCCAGAAAAACGCCTTGGAAAAGGCCAATGACTATC
>DYBQ01000154.1:2580-3082 GCA_019418545.1 Clostridiales bacterium
TGATTGGGCAGCTGGAATATGAAGAGTTTTCCTATGAGGACGCTGTGTATGCGGTGGACCACTGCGGCGCCGACTGGAATGAGCAGGCCCTTGAAAAAGCGGAAAGTTATTTAAAATTCTCTGCTTTTTCCGCTTCGGGCCTTCAGGAGCAGCTGGAATTTGAAAAGTTTACCGAAGAGCAGGCCAGCTATGGCGTAAAAAACTGCGGCGCCGACTGGATGGAGCAAGCCGTTAAAAAAGCGGAAAGTTATTTAAAATACTCCTCTTTTTCCAGAGATGGGCTGATTGACCAGCTGGAATTTGAGGGCTTCACCCACGAACAGGCCGTATATGGCGCCGAGCAAAACGGCCTGTAAATATATAGCATAAAGGAGCAAAATTCTCATGAAAAAAGCAATTGGTTTGATGATGGCGTGTATGCTGGCACTTTTCTCCCTGTCGGGCTGCCAGAATTCCAACAATTCCATTGAAGCGCTGGGCATCACAGTGGACGGCGGAAAAA
>DYBQ01000154.1:3092-4391 GCA_019418545.1 Clostridiales bacterium
AACCGTGGACATGCAGATGAACCAGGAACAGGTTAGAAATGAGATGGAGGAGGAACCCAGCAGCATTACGAACAGCGACAGCCTCTTTTCAGACAACTGGTGGGGAGAAAACAACTTGTCGGTGGATTATGAAACGGAAGACCCCTATGCGGTTTCGGGCATTTTTGTGTTATCCGGGAATGATGGGGAAGTAATCAGCAGTTTGGGCATTGGCCTTGGCGACAGCGCAGCTTCTGTAAAAGAAAAGCTGGGGGAATTTTGCTCTGTAACAGACTCTAAAGATGGGAAGGAAACCACCTACTCCTGTGCTTACCGCTATGCAGGCGGGAAGTATGAGCTCGTGGACAGCAGTAAAACCATTGAGGAGCTGACCGGGGACTCGGAGGACGCGAAGCTGTATATCGCATCCTTCAGCTGTCAAGAGGACAAGGTGACGTCTTTTTATATAGCGAACATTTTGGTATAACTTTCCCTGAAAAGATGGGAATTGAAGAAAAGGCGCCCTTTTGGGTGCCTTTTTGCTATACAAAACAAAAACCCCGCCGGTACCGCTGCAAACAGCAGATACCCTGCGGGGAAAAACGAGCTGGCAACACTTTTTCGCAAAAAGCAGGTTTTGCCAGTGGGATTTTATTCTTTATGCTCCATTTTTCTGCGGATGTCCAGCAGCAGTTCAATTTTGGTTTCCTGATTTTTAAAGTGGCAGGAAACGGTTGCCAGCAATGCAGAAACAACGGCAAACCCCGCCCAGGTCCCCAGCATTAAGGTAACATTAAAAGTTTTTTCCGCATAGGAACCGGCAGTCATAAGTTCTTCCAGAGAAACCGTTTGGAAAACGGCCCCCAAAACGATTCCCAATACCACGCCGGCAACCAACGCAAGAGTCGCCATTTTTTTAAAAAACGAGCTGTACAAATAGAGTACAGGTTCTTCATTTTGGCTGCTTTCACAGCTGTTCCAATTTTCTTTCATCAGTTTTCACCTCATCCTTTTTGATAAGCTGCCCGCCTTTTTTGCAAGGAAAGGGGGCTTTTTTATCCATAACACTTTTTGCAAGGCTCCCGCCCCTGTGCAATGGCTTCATTCAAAGTCGATTTAATGGGGTTTTTCATGTTGCCGCAATTGGGGTTGTTGTGATATTTTGTGCCGGTTCTGGAAAGCCACACGGTTTCGCTTTGGGGCGCCGGCTGCTGTGTGGGCTCGGGCGTGGGCTTTTCGGTAGGAACTGGCGTGGGCTCCGGGGTAGGCTCCGGCGTGGGTTCGGGGGTCGGCTCCGGGGCTGTCTCTTATACACATCTG
>DYBQ01000155.1:0-2319 GCA_019418545.1 Clostridiales bacterium
TCTGGACGCCATTATGGAAAGGATTGGGAAGTCCCTGAAGGATGTACAGGTTTCCAATCTCATTTTTACCGGCAGCGATGTGGGGCTGATTGCCCGCGTTTTTGGCGCTCGGGAAGAGAACCATCGCTATATTCTCAATTTACAGCAGGTAAATGCCATGTATCGGGAGATTACGCCCCTGTCCCCGGAAAAAAATCAGTTTCCGGTTTGGCATTACCGAAGAAGAGGCGGATATTTTGTATTCAGCCCTTTCGATTTTCAGCCGGCTGGTGCGCTTTTCCAAAGCGCAATATCTCACGCTTCCGGTGGTGGATTTGTGGGACGGTGTGATGCGGCATATGCTCATTCCCAAAAGTGTGGAGCAATACCATCAGCATGTACGCAACAGCGCCATTGCCTGCGCCCAGGCCATTGCCGAAAAATATGGCTGCCCGTCCAGCCATTCGGAGCTGGTTCGGAAATTTGCCGTTAAAATTTTTGACAAGACCAAAGCAATCCACGGCCTGCCTGTCAATTACCGCCTGGTGCTGGAGCTGGCGGCCATTTTGCACGACTGCGGCCACTATGTCAACACGAAGCTGCACACCCGGAGCTCCTTTGATTTGGTGAAAAATTTTGATGTCTATGGCCTGACATCCGCCCATATGCGGCTGATTGCCTATGTGGCCAGCTATAATGAATTTAATACGCCCAGCTTTGAAGAGCTGGATTTTTACCGGCTGTCGGAAACGGAAAAGATTTGTGTGTCCAAGCTGGTAGCCATTTTCCGGCTTGCCAATTCGCTGGACAAATCCCAGCGCCAAAAGTTTGACGATATTAAGGTGAGGATGGAGCATAACCGCCTGCTGGTAAGCACCGAGACCAACGAGGATTCCCATTTGGAAAAGTGGGCCTTTGCCCAGTGCTGCCCCTTCTTTAAGGAAGTGTTCGGGATTGATTCCGAGCTGACGGTCCGGCTGCCCATGATATGATGATTGAAAAAAGATAATTGACAGACAAATAAGAAAGGTCGTGTGATAATGGACCAGACATATCAAATCCCCTATCATAACCGGGAACTGAGCTGGATGGACTTTAATGCCCGTGTGCTGGAAGAGGCGCTGAAAAAAGAAAACCCGCTGATGGAAAGGCTGCGCTTTTTGGCGATTACCGGCTCCAATTTGGACGAATTCTTTATGGTGCGGGTGGCCGGCGTAAAGGCCCAGATAAATTCCGGCTATAAAAAAGCCGATGACTCCGGTTTAACGCCGGAAAAGCTGATTGTACAGCTGGAAGACAAAATCCACGGGTTTATGGAAAGGCAGTATTCCTGCCTGTACCGCTCGATTACGCCGGTGCTGAAAAAGAACAAAATTTTCTTTGTGGAGCCGGAGGAGATGGATGAAAAACAAAAGGCATATATCTCCGATTATTTCCACAAAGTCCTGTTCCCGGTGCTCACGCCGCTGGCAGTGGACACCAGCCGCCCCTTCCCGCTCCTGGCAAACAAAAGCCTGAACATTGCCGTTCGTTTAAAGGACAGCGACGGGCCCCGGTTTGCCATTGTACAGGTTCCTTCCATTATGCCCCGATTCCTGGAAATCCCCTGTGAGGACGGGCGGGCGTTTGTGCTGCTGGAGGACGTGATTATCTGCCATTTGACCGAGCTGTTCGAGCTGCTGGAAATTGAAGCCTGGTGCCCCTTCCGCATTACCCGGAACTCAGATTTGGATATTGATGAGGAAGCCGAGGACTTTTTGGGCGCTGTGAAGGAGTCCATCAAAAAGCGGAAAAGAGGACGCCCGGTCCGCCTGGAGATTATCCATCACTGTGACAAGGAAATCCGCGCCTTCCTGGTGGACATGCTGAAAATGAAGCCTTCGGAAGTGTATGAGCTGGCAGGCCCCCTGGATTTGACCTTCTTCTCCAAGTTTGCCGGAGTAGAGGGCTTTGAGCATTTGTGCTTTGACCCCATTCGCCCGGTGTATCCGCCGGCAGATTTTTGGGGCTATGACGATATTTTTGCAGCCATTCGGGAAAAAGATAGGATGGTGCACCATCCCTATGAAAGCTTTTCCTGCGTAGTGGACTTTGTGCAGGCAGCAGCAGAAGACAAAGATGTGCTGGCTATCAAACAGACTTTGTATCGTGTCAGCGGGAATTCCCCCATTGTGGCGGCGCTGATTCGTGCGGCGGAAAACGGCAAGCAGGTTACGGTGCTGGTGGAGCTGAAAGCCCGTTTTGACGAGGAAAACAATATTATTTGGGCCCGCAAGCTGGAAAAAGCCGGCTGCCATGTGATTTATGGCTTGACCGGCCTGAAAACCCACTGCAAAATCC
>DYBQ01000155.1:2329-4383 GCA_019418545.1 Clostridiales bacterium
GGGAAGAGGATGGCATCCGCCGGTATGTCCACATGGGCACCGGAAACTATAACGATTCTACCGCCAAGATTTATACCGATATCGGCATGTTTACCTGCAAGGATTCCTATGGGGCAGATGCGTCCTCCATGTTCAACACCATTACAGGCTATTCCCGTCCGCCGGAATATAATAAGTTTGTGGTGGCGCCTCATGGAATGCGCCCGTTTTTCCGCATGATGATTGAAAGGGAAATTGAAAACGCCCAAAAGGGCCTGCCCAGTGGGATTACCGCCAAGGTAAACTCCCTGGTCGACCCGGAAATCATTGGGCTGCTATATAAGGCTTCTCAGGCCAACGTGCCCGTAAAGCTGATTGTCCGGGGAATTTGCTGCCTGGTTCCCGGCGTGCCCGGTATCAGCGAGCATATTACCGTTATCAGCATTGTGGGACAGCTGTTGGAGCACAGCCGCATTTTCCGGTTTGAAAATGCCGGGAACCCCAAAATCTATATGGGCTCTGCCGACTGGATGCCCCGGAACCTGGACCGCCGTGTAGAACTGGTATTCCCCATTGAAGACGCGGATTTGAAGGAGCGGGCCTTCTCGATTTTGGACTTGATGCTGGAGGACACCACCAATGCCCGAATGCAGCTGCCGGATACTACCTATGTTCACGTGGAGCGGCGGGGAAAAGTGTCTCACAACTGCCAGCGTGAGTTTTCCAAGCTGGCCCAGCAGGCCGTGAAAGGGAAAGAAAAGCTGTCGGAGGACCAGCCTTTTGTACCCATTCGCAGTGCAGATTTAAAAAATGATTGATATTTTTCCCTAAAAGCGTTACACTGGAAAGAGAGCCTTTGTATAAAATTATTGGAATGGATGTGATTTGGGATGAAACGAGTTGGAATCCTTACCAGCGGCGGAGATTGTCAGGGCTTGAATGCGGCCATTCGCGGCGTAGCCAAGGGGCTGTATGAGTATTATGACAAAGATGTGGAAATCTATGGAATCCAGGACGGCTATCGGGGATTGATTCACGGGGAATATAAACTGATGCATCGCAGTGATTTTTCCGGTATTTTAACCCTGGGCGGCACCATTCTGGGAACCTCCCGCCAGCCCTTTAAAATGATGCGCCAAATTGAAGAGGACAATGTGGATAAAGTGAAAAACATGAAAGAGCACTATAAGGCAATGAAGCTGGACTGCCTGGTGGTGCTCGGCGGCAACGGTACCCACAAAACGGCCAACCTGCTCAGCGAAGAGGGCCTGAATGTGGTGTCCATGCCCAAAACCATCGACAATGATGTGTGGGGCACGGATATGACCTTTGGCTTTACCAGTGCGGCAGAAATTGCCACCAATGTGATTGACTGTATCCATACCACCGCAACCTCTCACGGGCGTATTTTCATTGTAGAGGTCATGGGTCACAAGGTGGGCTGGCTAACGCTGGAAGCGGGCATTGCCGGCGGCGCGGATGTAATCCTTTTGCCGGAAATCCCCTATGATGCCGACAAAATTGCCAAGGTAATCCGCCGCCGCAATGAATATGGCAGCTGCTTCTCCATTTTGGCCGTGGCCGAAGGCGCCATTTCCAAGGAAGAGGCCGCTATGGGCAAAAAGGAATTTAAGGCAGCCCGTGCCAATATGCAGTTCCCGTCCATTTCCTATCGGCTGGCTCACGAGCTGGGGGACAGGCTTTCCCAGGAAATCCGTGTGGTGGTCCCCGGACATTTCCAGCGCGGCGGCAGCCCCTGCCCCTATGACCGCGTGCTTTCCACCCGGTTTGGCGCAGCAGCCGCAAAGCTGATTATCAACAAGAATTATGGGAATATGGTAGCCCTGCAAAATGGTGAAATCGTCCCCGTCCCGCTGAAGGAAGTAGCCGGAAAGCTCAAGGCTGTACCGGTGAATTGCAGCAAAATCCAGACGGCAAGGAATATTGGTATTTCCTTTGGCGACTAACCTTTGCGTTTGGGACAGAGAAAGACTCCCCTTGCTGGGATGGCAAGGATGCTCAAATGGTAAAAGCCGTTTGCCCACCGCGGGGAGAGCCGAGTCCGCATGATTTTT
>DYBQ01000156.1 GCA_019418545.1 Clostridiales bacterium
GTCTCATATTCTGTATTAGGCAGAACTTTCACCGAACGGACTGCCTTTGTTTCTACATTATTATTTCCCATAACTGTATAGACAACCTGCTGATCACCTGCACGGTTTAATCCACTGTCATCTACCTTAACCTGAGAAGTAAGGTCAGTCCCATCTTTGTCTTTTGCGATATAGCCGGGATCGGTAAATGGTTCACCCAGGCTGATTTCAATAGGATCCGTTTCCTTCAAGGTAATCGAAGCGGAACTCTTCTTCGCTGTTTCTTTTTTTATCCCGGCGGGTTTATTAACCTGTTTATTATCCGTCCCTGAAGAAAGAGCGCTATATGCCAAAGCCAATACCAGAAGGGTTCCGGATAAAAGCAGGGCTGATATGGCAGAAAGAAAAATCAGCTTTTTTCTTCCATCTACTTGAAAAATCGATACTTTTGGAGTATCATGGTTACAAATGATTACAAATCTGTAACCTTTTGAGAAGGGATGGAATTTTTTGAAACGCCATCAGAATATTAGCGGAAAACAAATCCTGCATCTGATAAAAACTGGTGTATATCAATTTTTGCAAACAGTTTATAATATTACGTATATCACCGGAATCCAAACGATTCGGATTTTTTTCCGTGTAAAGAGAAGAATCCTGCGGTTTTTATATCCTTTAGGAGATTTGTTCCGGCGTTTATATGGCCGATTCCTTCGCCGGAGAGTCCGATTCCTCCATTTTGCCGCAACCAAAATTCTGAAAAACCTTCGATGGGAGTCGGGAAAGTTTAAAAGGGTGCGCAAAGAGCATGGAATTCGTCGGGCACTGAGCCAGCGGAAAAAGGCATGGCAGCTTCGTGCAGTATTGTCCGTCGCAGGCCAGATAGCCCTTCCCTGTGCGGCGATTCTTTTCCTTTTGGGCACCATATGGTTTTGGAATGGCAGAAATTATGGGCTATATCTCAGCTATGGCGGTACCCAATCGTTGGTAGTGGAAAATGAAGGTGTCTTTGAACAGGCTGCGGAAATGATGAATCAGCGTTTGGTCACAGATACGGCAGGAGAAACAGAGGTTTCTTTAACCGCATCATACCGTTTGGGTGTAGTAGAGCCGCAGCGGTATGAAGAAGTGGCTGCTTTGTGTGACTTGATGATTCAGGATTCCGATGATGTTATCAGCGAGGCTTCCGGCTTATATGTCAACGGGGAGCTGACCGGTGTAGTACGAAGCGGAGCAGATTTGCGGTATTTGCTGGAAGAGCTTTTGGAGGACGAAAAGGAAAGCCTGAAAGGGGAATCGGCAGATTTTCTGGAAAGCGTAGAAATTGTAAAGGGGCTTTTTCCGACAGAAAGAATTGATACCCCCAACAGTTTAAAAAACCAGTTAGAGGACACGCTTCATGTACAGGTGGTACGGGAAGAAACCTATACGGAAGAAATCCCTTATAAAACCGTTACCCAAAAAGACAGCAGCCAGTATACGGATTATTCCAAGGTAATCCAAGAAGGCGAAAATGGCGAAGAAACCTGTGTGGATAGAGTATACTATGTTGGGGAAGAGGAGACAAGGCGGGAAAGTATTTCCCAAAAAACCACCAAAGAGCCTGTGAATAAAATCGTAGTGGTGGGGACCAAAAAACGTCCCACCGGAGAAATTCCCGGAGAAGCCAGCGGAAAGTTTACATGGCCGTCTCCCATTGTACGGAATATTTCTTCCTATTTTGGCACCCGTTGGGGAACAACCCACTGGGGGCTGGATTTCTCAAACGGCAATTCCTATGGACAGACCATTGTGGCAGCGGACGGCGGAACGGTTTCCTATGTAAAGCTGCAAAATTATGGATATGGATATCATTTGCTGATTGACCATGGTAATGGATATCAGACCATGTATGCCCATGCCAGCAAAATCCTTGTCAGCGCCGGGCAAAAAGTGGCAAAAGGCCAGCCAATTGCTCTAATTGGAAGTACCGGCGACTCTACAGGCGCTCATTTGCACTTCGAAATTATAAAAAATGGCTCCAAAGTTGACCCGCTTCCCTATCTGTCTTAATGATAGGATGCCCTGTGTGCTTTCTCGTTGAGAAGTATACAGGGCATTTTGATTATAGAAAACTCACAGAATTAAGGAAGAAAGTTATCTTCAAAAAACTCAAATCTTGTTTTTTGCATAAAAATCAACGAATCAGTAAATCATTGCACAACAGTTTATTGTTTTTTTTGTTAGATATTGACTTTTTCTTTTGCATGTATTATCATGTTAGAAAGACATAAAATACATAGGAGCATCTGGGAAGAGAATAGTCTATTTTCAACACAGATGTTTTTATTTTGGCTTAAATGTATATTGTTACCAGTATTTGTTTCTTAAATTAGAATGTACAAAAATAAATTTTATATATTGGCAGGCAATAGAGGAATCTCCCTTGTCTGAAATCATGTAAATAGGAGTGTGTCATTTTGGATAAGTTTGTAATAACAGGCGGCAATCGGCTGTCTGGCGAAGTGACCATTAGCGGCGCCAAAAATGCTGCTGTAGCAATTCTTCCTGCTGTAATTTTGTCCGACGATATTTGCCGGATTGAAAATATTCCGAACATTACCGATGTAAACACAATGGCTCACATCCTTCAGGACATGGGAGCCGGAGTCCGTTCTGTCAACAGTACGACGCTGGAAATTGACCCTCGCACAGTTCGTACCCACGTAGCCCCTTATGAATTGGTCCGGCAAATGCGCGCTTCCTATTATCTTTTGGGCGCCTTGCTGGGACGGTATCACCATGCTGTGGTGGGAATGCCCGGCGGATGTAATTTTGGCGTGCGTCCAATCGACCAGCATTTGAAAGGGTTTATGGCTCTCGGAGCTACCTATACGCTGGATGGCGGCATGGTAGATGTAATGGCTGATGAGCTGGTCGGCAACCACATTTATCTGGATGTGGTTACGGTTGGCGCTACCATGAATATTATTCTGGCTGCGGTAAAGGCCAAAGGTTTGACTGTGATTGAAAACGCAGCCCGTGAGCCGCATATTGTGGATTTGGCAAACTTTTTGAACAGTATGGGTGCAGATATCCGCGGTGCCGGTACTGATGTGATTAAAATTCACGGCGTAGAGCATTTGCATGGGACCACTTATTCCATTATTCCCGACCAGATTGAAGCGGGAACCTATATGGTAGCAGCAGCAGCAACCAGCGGTGATGTGCTGATTAAAAACGTGATTCCCAAGCATTTGGAGTCTATTACAGCCAAGCTGGAAGAAATGGGCGTCAATATTGAGGAATTTGATGATTCCATTCGTGTGTCCCGCTGTGGTCCTTTGAATAAATGTAATGTAAAAACCATGCCTCACCCGGGCTTTCCTACGGATATGCAGCCGCAGATTGCAGTGCTGCTGTCCATTGCTCGTGGGACGAGTATCATCACCGAAGGTGTTTGGGACAATCGTTTCCGTTATGTGGAAGAATTGCGCCGTATGGGTGCCCAGATTTCCGTTGACAGCCGTCTGGCAGTAGTTGAGGGTGTGGAGCATTTGGTAGCGGCGCCAGTAAAAGCAGTTGACCTTCGTGCCGGTGCGGCCATGGTAATTGCAGCTTTGTGTGCCCAGGGAACCACGCAGATTGAAGATATCCAGTACATTGAGCGTGGATATGACCGGATTGTAGAGAAACTGTGCGCTTTGGGAGCAGACATCCGCCGAATCGAAACCCCCGGACCGGCTGCTGTGTTGGTAGGATAATCTTAAATAAAATATTGCGGGGACCCGTATGGGTCCCTGTTTGTGTGGGCGCAAAAACTGGAGGTACATATATTGGCAAGACTTTGTCCCCTTTTCAGCGGGAGCAGCGGAAACAGTTATTATATTGGTTCACAGGAACGAGGCGTCCTCATAGATGCCGGCAGAAGTGCAAAGCAGATTACGGAAATGCTGAAAAAATGCAACATCCCGCTTTCGGCGATTGAGGGGATTTTTGTGACCCACGAGCACAGTGACCATGTAAAAGGCCTGCGAGTGTTTGCGGGCAGGAACCATGTGCCGGTATATGCATCCCGCGGCACCTTGGAAGCGCTCAATGATGCCCAGGTGCTGGATGGAAAGTTCCCTTGTCAGGTGATTGGCCCCGAAGGGATGATTTGTGCCGGTATGGAGATTATCCCCTTCCATACTTCTCACGATTGTGCGGAAGGGTATGGTTATCTGGTAAAAACGGCCGACGACCACAGGGTAAGCTTTTCTACCGATTTGGGCGTGATTACCCCTGAGGTGGAAAAGATGATGGAGGGAGCCGACTTTGTGGTAATGGAATCGAACCATGATGTGGGAATGCTGCAGAATGGTCCCTATCC
>DYBQ01000157.1:0-562 GCA_019418545.1 Clostridiales bacterium
ATTGATGCAGTGGCGGGGAATGTATTTACCGCCCCAAACCATATTGCGCCGGGGGGCATCACCGGTATCGGCACCATGCTCAACTACTTGTTCCAGACCCCTATCGGCATGGTGAATATGATTATCAATATCCCCATCGTCATTTGGGCAATTTTGGAAATCGGGTATAAGCTGGTGGCCAAGAGCATTGCCGCCATTATCATTTTTTCGGTGGCCATCGATACGCTGGCGCTTTGGCTCCCGGCCTATAACGGGAACCCGTTTTTAGCGGCCATTTTCGGCGGCGTTTTGGAAGGCATCGGCCTTGCGCTGGTGTTCATGCGGGGCAGTACCACCGGCGGCACCGATATGATAGCCCGGCTGCTGGGCAAGCATTTCCGTCACTTGTCCATGGGCAAGCTGATGCTGGCAGTGGATTTGGTGGTGATTGCCGCTTCTGCGCTGGTCTATCAAAAGCTGGAAAGCGCCCTGTATGCCATTATTGCCATTTTTGTCAGTACCCGGATTATTGACACGCTGCTCTATGGTACCGATTCGGGCAACGGCAAGCTCTATTTCATCA
>DYBQ01000157.1:572-3547 GCA_019418545.1 Clostridiales bacterium
GTGCGCCGCTATGAAGTGACGAAGATTAACGATATTATCCACACCGCCGACAGGGACGCTTTTGTGATTGTGGGCGAAGCGGGCGAAATTACCGGCGAAGGGTTCCGCTCCGCGTCCAGCGACGACAAAACGCTGGGAGAGATTCTCCAGTCGCTGAAAAAGAAAAACGCCCCGGATGAATGACAAAAAAGAATGTAAAAAAGAAAGCTGGCAAGGCTGTCCCAAAAAAGGGGCGGTCTTGTCAGCTTTTGGAATGGCAGGCGGAAGGAGTTAGGAATCAGGCGTTAGCGGTTGTGATTACAATCGGAATACTGGTTGTACTCTTTGGTAGCCACGTTCTGAGAGTTGTGAGAGTTCACGTTCTGGGCGTTCTGGCTCTTTTTGTTAGAAGCCTTTTTCCGGGAAGTGCTCTGCTGGCTGTTCACATTGCTGCCTTGGGTAGAGTTATTCATGTTGTTCATGTGGTTCATGCCATTTTTGTTTTCCATTGCTTTCACCCCCTTTGCACGTTGGCAAAAGTAGTTTGTGCAGGGGATGGGGTTTTATGCGGAAAATTTTAAGAAGCTGATAATAAAACATCTTTTGTAAAAGCCCCTTGCCAGTCTTTGCCTACTTTCTTCTGGGAAGAAAGTAGGGGCCCGTCGCGGCCTGAGCGACAAAGCTGTTTTTTAATGAATTTATGATAAAGGGAAAAAACTTCCTTTTCGGGGAAGCTCCCCTTTCTTCTGCGAGAAGAAAGGGCGCAAAGAAGGCGCCAAAGGGACCGCCTTGGTCCCTTTGGAATCCCCCACGAAGGTCCCGGCGCAGGAAGCCTGCCGGAACCACCGCGCTGGAAATTTTCCGTGGGAAAATTTGGGCGCGGCGGTTCAGAAGGTGCTGTCCATGGCTGTTAACAAGCCCCCGGGCAATATCCATCCAGCTTTCGCAAAGGCCGCCAGCCCCCGCCCTGCCGCCCCAGGCCGGCCTTGAACCCGGAGGGTTCACCGGACGGCCTCGGCATGGCTGCAAGGGGGCCAAGGGGGCGAAGCCCCTTGCCAGTCTTTGCCTACTTTCTTCTGGGAAGAAAGTAGGGGCCCGTCGCGGCCTGAGCGACAAAGCTGTTTTTTAATGAATTTATGATAAAGGGAAAAAACTTCCTTTTCGGGGAAGCTCCCCTTTCTTCTGCGAGAAGAAAGGGCGCAAAGAAGGCGCCAAAGGGACCGCCTTGGTCCCTTTGGAATCCCCCACGAAGGTCCCGGCGCAGGAAGCCTGCCGGAACCACCGCGCTGGAAATTTTCCGTGGGAAAATTTAGGCGCGGCGGTTCAGAAGGTGCAGCCCATGGCTGCTAAAAGTCTTTTTCGGGAACCGCCTTGCGGTTCTGCGTCCTGCACGGCAAAAAATATATTAGTTTTTATTTTGTAAGGAGGAAATCTCATGCCTCTTCCACAGGCTTTTCTCAGCCGAATGCAAACCATGCTGGGCGATGAATACCCCACATTCCTTGCCGCCTATGAGCAGCCCCACTTCCGGGGCGTGCGAATCAACCCCCTCAAGTGCAGCCGGGAGACGATAGAGGCGGCCATGGGGCAGCTCACACCGTCGCCTTTTTCGCCCCTGTGCTTTTATACCCAAACGGAAAAGGTGGGCAGCCTCCCGCTGCACCATGCCGGAGCCTTCTATTCTCAGGAGCCGTCGGCCTCTTGTGCCGTAACGGTGCTTGCGCCAAAGCCGGGGGAAAAGGTGCTGGATCTCTGCGCCGCCCCGGGAGGGAAGTCCACCCAGATTGCCGCCTGCCTTTTGGGGGAAGGGCTTTTGTGGAGCAACGAAATCGTGAAAAGCCGGGCGCAAATCCTTTTGTCCAACATGGAGCGCATGGGGGTAAAAAACGCGGTGGTTTCCTCCTGCCATCCCGAAACCCTGTGCAGCCGTCTGGCCGGTTTTTTTGACAAGGTGCTGGTAGACGCGCCCTGCTCCGGGGAAGGCATGTTCCGCCGGGACGGGCAGGCCGTGGAAGAGTGGAGCCCCGAGCACGTAAAAGCCTGTGCCGACCGGCAGCTGGCCATCCTTCACTCGGCCAAGCAGGCCGTGAGGGAGGGCGGCGTGCTGGTCTATTCCACCTGTACCTTCTCTCCCGAAGAAAACGAAGGGGTCATCCGGCGCTTTTTGGAAGAGGAGCCGGGTTTTGTGCTGGAAGCTCCCGGCGTTTCCTTTGGCAGGAAGGCCGAAAATATGGACGCTGTGCGGATTTATCCCATGGACGGGGGCGAGGGGCATTTTGCGGCCCGGCTCCGTCGGGTTTCCGAAAACCCCAAAACCCCCGCCTCCCACAAGCTGCCTGCCGAAAAGGGCGAGGGCTTTAGGCTTGCAAGAGAGCTTTTGGGGAAAGTTTTCCGCCAGCCGCCCCAAAATCCCCTCATGCAGGCGGGAAACCGGCTCTACCTGCTGCCGGATAGCCTGCCCGAGCTTTCCGGCCTTGGGGTGCTCCGGGCCGGCGTGGAAGCAGGGGAAATCAAGGGCAGGCGCATGGAGCCCGCCCACGGGCTGTTTATGGCGGCCCGTCCGGAAGATTTGCAGCACAGCGTTTCTTTCCCGTCAGACAGCCCGGAAATCGCCGCTTTTTTGCGGGGGGAAGAGCTTGGCGTGGAAATTGACGCGCCGGGCGGGAGCTATGTGGGCGTTTGTGCAGACCACGTAACGGTGGGCTATGGAAAATATTCTTCCGGCCGTTTAAAAAACCACTATCCCAAGGGGCTGCGGAACAAAAAGTAATCTAATGAGGGGAGGAATGAATATGCGAAGAAAAGACAGGGAGGTCACCGGTAAGGAAGGGATAAATGCCATCCTGCGCCAGTGCCGGGTGGCCCGCCTTGCGTTTTGGGACGAGGAAGCGCCGTATATTGTCCCCATGAATTTTGGCTATGACTGGCAGGGGCAGCTGCCGGTGCTCTATTTTCACTGTGCCGGTGAGGGGAAAAAGCTGTCCCTTTTGGAAAAA
>DYBQ01000157.1:3557-4209 GCA_019418545.1 Clostridiales bacterium
GCCCCAAGGTGGGAATCGAAATGGACTGCGGCCATCAGCTGGTGGGGGAGGGCAAGGCCTGCTCCTATGGCTTTTTGTTTCAAAGCATCATGGGCTGGGGGACAGCCGAAAAGGTGGAATCCCTAGAAGAAAAACAGCACGGCCTTGTTTGCCTCATGCGCCAGCAAACCGGCAAAGAGTTTTTGGTTTCACCGGAAGAAGCCGCTTCGGTAACGGTGCTGCGGGTGCAGGTTTGCGATATTTCTGCCAAAGCCCGGAAAAGTTTTTGATTTTTGGAGGTAAAACCACCCGGGATTTTGTCTGACAACTTGAAATTTGTAAAAAAGGGTGCTATAATGAAACAAATCCTGTGCAGGACGGGAATCCCAATCCTGCATAACGGCTTTTAGAGGCTGGATATTATTTTGGAAAGAGGGGGATTTCCATGGAGGAAATTCGCGTTGAATTGACAAAAACACCAAAGGCAAAGCCCACCGATGAGAGCAAGCTGGGTTTTGGCACCATTTTTACCGACCATATGCTGCTCATGAACTATGATGAGGGAGAAGGCTGGCACGATGCCAGAATCGTCCCCTATCAGGATATTACCCTGAGCCCGGCTGCCATGTGCCTGCACTATGGCCAGTCTGTGTTCGAGGGCATGAAGGCATAC
>DYBQ01000158.1:0-288 GCA_019418545.1 Clostridiales bacterium
CTATGTGATTCTGGATGATAAAATTGCCATCATGGACACGGTGGACAAGCGGGCAACCACACAGTGGCTGGCCAATTTGGAAGCTGTGCTGGACGGCAGAAAGCCCGACTATCTGGTGATTACACACATGGAGCCGGACCATGCAGGCAGTGTGCAGGTGCTGGCCGAAAAATATCCCGAGATGGAGCTGATTGCCAGCGTAAAAGCGGTTTCCATGCTGCCCCAGTTCTTCACGCTGGAAAATGTGGGCTGCCGCTGCCGCGGCGTGAAGGAAGGGGACACCTTGTC
>DYBQ01000158.1:298-4115 GCA_019418545.1 Clostridiales bacterium
GGCCTGAGGTGATGGTTGCCTATGAGTCCAGCGAAAAAATCCTGTTTGCCGCTGACGGCTTTGGAAAATTCGGCGCGCTGGATACCGAGGAGGACTGGACCTGCGAAGCCAGACGGTATTACATCAACATTGTGGGCAAATATGGCGCACAGGTGCAGGCTCTTCTAAAAAAGGCCGCTTCCCTGGATATTCAAACCATTTGCCCCCTGCATGGCCCCATTTTGAAGGAGAATTTGGGCTTCTATCTGAACAAGTATGACATTTGGAGCAGCTACCGTCCCGAGGACGAGGGCGTTTTGGTGGCCTATGCTTCCATTCACGGCAACACCGCCGGCGCTGCCAAGCAGATGGCCGAAATGCTGAAGGCAAAGGGCGCCGGAAAAATTGAAGTGATGGATTTGGCCCGCGACGACATGGCCGAGGCTGTGGAAAATGCTTTCCGCTACAGCCGGATGGTCGTGGCGGCTTCCAGCTATGACGCCGGTTTGTTCCCGCCCATGGAGATGTTCCTGCGGAAACTGAAGGCCAAGAATTTCCAAAACCGTCGGGTAGCGGTGATTGAAAACGGCTCCTGGGCGCCTTCCGCTGCTAAGTGCATGAACGCGCTGTTGGGCGAGATGAAAAACATCACCGTTTGCGGCACCGTGACCATCCGCTCTGCCGTAAAGCCGGAGAATGTGGAGGCCATGGACGCGCTGGCCGATGCTTTGCTGGAGAAATAATAGCCTGAAAATAAAGAAGGGGGCCGGATACTCAAAAGGTATCCAGCCCCTTTTTATAAAATCATAGCCTTCGATTATACAAAGCGATTCAGTTTCGCATCATATTCGTAACCGATTCCGGCCAGCTTACCGGTAATCTCAGATTCGTCCAGCTGTAAGGACTGGCACAAATCTTTCAGGGATGGATGGAAGTCCCGAAGCTTGGTGTTGACAAAGCTCAACAGAATGACAGGGTCGCTGGGAATTGGCATGGCAATCGCTCCTTTATCAAATCTGCCATTATGATACGGCTTCCCCAGCAAAAAGTCAACGGCGTTTTTGACAAAGTGATTTCCTCTTTTGGATAGAAAATAAGAGTATTTTGAGGGGCCTTGCTTTTTTTCGGTCCGTTTGTTATAGTATATAGGAAAAGATTCTCCCGAAAGGAAAGGCTGCCATGAATAAATTGGAAGAAACCTTTACCAAAGATGTGATTGCCCGTACCCAAAAGGCGATGGCCCTTGGCGCAAACGGGAAACGCCTGTTGAGCCAGCTTGAAAAAGACGGCGGCGTTAGGGTCATGCAGAACCTCATCCGCCGGCAGCAGGTTTCCGATGTGTTTGACGGGCTGGAAAAGGCCGGGCAGCTGGCACTTTCTCCCGAAGCTGCGGTAACACAGTCCGCTTATGGGGCGCTGTTCAGCGATGACGAAGTGAACTGGTGCTTCCAGCAGCTGTGCGACGCCGGATATTTTGGCTGATAACGAAGAAACTGAAAGGAATTTTTAGCATGTACCGTCCCATTTGATTGAATACGATAAAATCCGAACAGGCTTCCCACCGGGGAGGTCTGTTCGTTTTGCGTATTTTCTCAAAACGAAGGGACGGTTTTTCTTTTGAAACGAAATTTAATTTTACTGTATGCCATTACCTTTTTACAGGGAATGGTGTTTTATGCGCCGGTGTCCGTATTGTACCGGCAGGCGGCAGGTGTAGCGCTGGAAATTCCATGGGGCATCATTGCGGAAAAAATCGGGTATCGGAATACCATGGTGTTTTGCTGCCTGCTCTATTTTGTCTCGAAAATTATATTCTGGCAGGCGATAAATTTCGGCGGTTTTCTGATGGAGAGAATTTTGCTCAGTGTGGTGTGCGCCGGGCTTTCCGGCTGTGATACGGCGCTTTTATACCGCTCCTGTAAGGGAGTGGATTCCCAAAAGGTATTCGGCCTGTATTCCAGTTTGGGGCTGGCGGGACTAATGGTTTCGGCGCTGGTGTATTCCCTGTTTGTGGGGGAAGACTTCCGGCTGGCGGGGCGGCTGACGGTGGTTTCCTATGGAGCTGCCGCCCTGCTTGCCTTGGGGCTAAAAGAAGTGGGAGAGCCAGACGAGCACAAGCCCGAGCCGATGGCAGCGGGCCGGGTGATACTCGCAGTAGTGAAAAATAAAAATCTGGTGCTCTTCCTGCTTTCTGCCATGCTGATGGAGCAAACCCATCAGGCGGTAACAGTGATAGTCAACCAATTGCAATATCAGCGCAGCGGGATTGCCGCATCGTGGTTTGGTTTAATTTTGGCGGGGATGAACCTGTTGGGGCTGTTTGGCGTGTTTTCAAAGCGGTACACTGCCTGCTTGGGCGAAAAAAAGGCAGGGGGAAGCCTGCTGCTATTGTCGGCAGCTTCCTGCGGAATATTGGCGCTGACAGAAAACCCGGTGTTGTCTGTGTTGGGAGTTGCGCTGGTACATCTGGCCTTTTCGCTTTTTTTGCCGCTGCAAACGGAAATGCAAAATCGCAGGGTAATTACCTCGGCTCGGGCAACGGAATTAAGCGTACAATCTGCTTTTTTAAACGGCACGGGGGCAGCGGCAGGCGTGGCGTTTGGCCGTGCGGCAGAAAGCAGTTTACCGGGAGCCTTTTGGATGGGAGCCGTTTTGTGTTTGGCAGCATGGTTTTTGTTTCGGCGGGCGGTTTTTACGAAAAGAGCATAAGGAAATCAAAAAGGGGAGCCTTGTGGGTCCCCCTTTGTTTTTTATCAGGTTTTTGTTTCGTCAAAATATCCATACCTCAGCGAAAGGAAGCTGCCTGTAAAGCAGGCGGAGAGAGCACTTGCCCACAGTGAAGCCGTATTTTAGTCTGCAAAAATTTCCTCATAGGGCACTTGTAAAATCAAATGGAGAAGCCTGATTTCGTCTGGATAAATATGCCGCTGGCCAGCCTCTATTTTGGCAAGGGCGCTCCGTGTGATGTCGCATCCCCGCACCTGAAGCTGTGCGGAAAGCTGTTCCTGTGACAGTCCGGCCTTTTTTCGCAAAGCGCGGATTTTTTGCCCCATTGCTTTCTCATAGGTTCTATCTATATTTGGCTCACCTCCACATGGGCGCTATTTTTTCTTTTATTATGATAATAAAAGAAAAAACCTGCTTTTGCAAGTGGCTGTGTGAAAAGCGCAGCCCCTTTGGGCAGAGGGAAGCAGCGTTTGCATGGCCAATTTTCCCCTTGCTTTCGCGCCGCTTTTTGCAGTATGATAATAGGAAATACAGGAAAGGAATTTTTGCTATGAAGCTTTGCAATATGGAATATCACGAAAAAAACGGGGTGGGCTTTCTCACGTTTCCCGCTTTTGAGCAGTTTTCATGGGTGCGGCAGGCGTTTTCTACCCGAAAGGGCGGCGTTAGCGAAGGGGAGTTTTCCAGCCTGAACCTGAGCTTTGGCCGGGGAGACAGCGACGAAAACGTTCGGGAAAACTATCGCCGCCTGTCCGCTGCCGTGGGATTTGAGCCGGAGAGCCTTACTGCCTCGGCACAGGACCATCATACCGTTGTGCGCCGTGTGGGCAAAGAGGAGCGGGGCATTGGCATCTGGCGCCCGAAAGACCTTTTCAGCGTGGACGGCCTGTGTACCAACGAGCCGGGGGTTACGCTGGTGACCCACTATGCAGACTGTGTGCCGCTGTATTTTATTGATTCGGAGCATCACGCCATTGGGCTTGCCCATGCCGGCTGGCGGGGGACAGTGGCCCAAATGGGAAAGGTGATGGTGCAGCGCATGGGCGAGGAGTTCGGCACCCGCCCGGAAGCCCTGTATACCGCCATTGGCCCCTCCATCGGCGTGTGCTGC
>DYBQ01000159.1:0-983 GCA_019418545.1 Clostridiales bacterium
GATTTTGGCAAGCTCTTCCATCAGCTCCTGCGTAAGGGACGCTTCATAGGCGGCGATGGAGTCAACGCCCGTTTGCAGCAAAAACTCCACAGACGCATGAAGCCCCCACAAGCCGGGGATGTTCGGTGTTCCCGCCTCAAACTTGTCGGGCATAAAGCTGGGGGTTTCCAGGCTGTCGGAAACACTGCCCGTGCCGCCTTCTATCAGCGGCGGAAGCTCTTTGGCAAGGAATGGGGATAAAAGCATCCCGCCGGTTCCCTGGGGTCCCAAAAGCCCCTTGTGCCCAGAAAAGCACAGGGCGTCTGCATCCAGCTCTTTCCAGTCAATGGGGACATGCCCGGCTGTTTGCGCGCAGTCCAGCACCAGCGGGATTCCTTTTTTTCGGCACAGGGGCGCAATTTCCGAAACGGGCAGAATATTGCCGAAAACATTGGATGCATGGGTTATCACCACCAGCCGGGTGTTGGGGCGAAACAGGGCTTCCGGTTTGTCAAAATGCCCGTCGGGGTCAAGCTTTGCTATGCTGAACGAAACGCCCATAGAAGCCAGCGGCCGCATAACGGCGTTGTGCTCAAAGCCGGAAACGATGCAGTGGTCGCCGGGGTGCAGCAGCCCCCGCAAAATGGTGTTCAGGCTAAAGGTGACCCCCGGCGTAAATACCACATGAGACGGCAGGGAAAAATGGAATAGCCTGCACAGCAGGTGGCGGGTATCCAGCACCACATCCTCCGCCAGTGCAGCCGTCTCATAGCTGGAGCGGTTGATGTTGCACCCGTTTTCACTCAAAAACCGGAACATGGAATCAGCTGCGCCCGGTGCTTTTGGAAAGCTGGTGGCGGCATTGTCCAGATAAATCCTGTCCATCCCCGTCACCTCACCAGCAGGATGTCCTGCTCCTGCCGGGGAAGCACTTCGCCGATGATGGCAGCCGTGGGGATTTCTCCCTGCAAAACCCGAAGCAGTGTCTGTGCATGGGGTTCCGG
>DYBQ01000159.1:993-4063 GCA_019418545.1 Clostridiales bacterium
CGGCAGCAGCCCCATTTGCGCCAGCTCATACACCCCCGGCAAAAAGGGAATCGCCCCCCAGTGCAGCCGGATGGTAACGCCGCTGCCCTCGGCCATTTCGCAGCTGTGCCCCAGCAGCCCAAACCCCGTTATGTCGGTACAGCTGTGAACGGGGAATTGTACCATAATATCCCGGGCGGCTTTGTTGAGCATACACATGTTTTCCACAGCCTGCCGGTAGGCTTCTTTTTCGGCCAGATTGGCCTTGGCGGCGGTGGTAAGTACGCCAATTCCCAGCGGCTTTGTCAAAATCAGCACGTCGCCCGGCATGGCGCCGCAATTTTTTAAAAACCGCTTGGGATGGACAAACCCGGTTACGGAAAGCCCATATTTCGGCTCTTCCCCCTGGATGGTGTGCCCGCCGGAAAGCATGGCCCCGGCTTCGTAAACCTTTTCATAGCCGCCCCGCAAAAGCTCCCGAACCGCTTCGTCGTCCATTTGGGGCGAAACGCACAGAATGTTCAAAGCCAGCTTTGCCTCGGCGCCCATGGCAAAAATGTCGCTCAAAGCATTGGCCGCAGCAATTTTTCCAAAGGTATAGGGGTCATCCACAATGGGCGGGAAAAAGTCAAGGGTCTGCACCAGCGCCAGCTCCTCCGACACCTGATAGACACAGGCGTCGTCGCTGGTGTCATAGCCTACCAAAAGGTTTTCGTCCCGGTGTACCGGCAGCCCTCCTAGCAGCTTCGAGAGGGTACCGGCTCCCACCTTTGCCCCGCAGCCGGCACATTTGGCCAGCTTGGTCATTTTAATATCAGTCACAGGCTTCCTCCTTCTTTTCCAGTGATTCCAGCAGCAGCAAAACTTCCCCGCCGCACATCATCCCCGAATCCGCCGCGGCCTGGCTGTTCATTTGGCAGGGGAGGAGCTTTGTTTCCCCGGGCTTTAAGTGCCCGGCGGCTTCGGCGGCTTCCCTTTCCAGCAAACCGCCGCCCACGGTCCCGCACAGCGTCAAATCTTTTTTGAGAACCATCACCGCGCCGGCGCCTCTCGGGCCGCTGCCCTTTTTGGAAAGCACCGTAACCACTGCCTTGCCCTGCCCGTTTTTTAGGCTTTCGAGCACGTCGTTTCCAAGATAGGCCCCCAGCTTTAGCCCGCTTCGGACTTCAATCAGCTGGGCGGCAATGGAAACGGCGATTTCCTCCGGCGTCACGGCGCCAATGGGCAGGCCGATAGGGGCATGTACCTGATTGAGCAGGGCAGGGGAAACGCCTTCCTGCTGCAGGGCTTCCATGGTTTTGGCCACTTTGCTATGGCTGCCAATCATGCCGATATAGGAAAACGGGTTCTTCAGGGCAGCCCTCAGACAGTCACGGTCTGCGGCATGGCCCCGGGTGACGATGACGAACCACAATTTTTCCCCGGAGGAAGAAAGGGAGTAAATCATCTCCGAAAAGTCCCCCGTCAGCACCTGTGCCCCTAAAAACCGCTCCGGCGCTGCATATTCTGCCCGGTCATCAAGGACCGTGACGGAAAAACCCAGCATCAGGGCCAGCCTGCACACGGGGACTGCAATGTGCCCGGCCCCGCAGAGAACCAGCCGCTGCCGGGGGAACAGCTGCTGGCTGCACCACTGCTTCCCGTTTTCTTCCCACAAAGAAACGCCGCCATGCCCCGGCCTGCTTTGCACCTCCTCCGGCTGCGCCAAAAAAGCTTTTTGTCCGGTCAAATCCCGCAGAATCACCGGGCTTTTGCCCAAAAGCGTCTGCTTAGCGGCCTGCTTCCAAATTTCACAGAGCTTCATCCAGCAGCCCTCCAAACCTTCGCATCACAGCTTCCAGCACACCGCCGCCCACTGCCCGGGCCTTGTCGGAAATGGTGTGATAATCCACCGAATCCCCGCGGGGGTCTACATCGCCGCACTTAAAGCCTTTTGTCACAAAAATCCCTTCCCGGAGCATCCCCCGCAGCATCCCGGAAATTTCCACCCGGATGGGCTCACTTCCCACCATAGCCACCACATCCCCGGCACAAACTACGTCCCCGATTTTACTGAGGGGCGAAAAAATCCCGTCACAGGGGGCGCGAAGGATTCTCTCCCGGGTATAGCCGCCAATGTTTCCCGGTACGCCGGAATTGGGGGCGGCTTCCCCCTTGTCAATCACCCTTCCCAGCGTGTGGCCGCGCTTGGTTTCCACAATATAGTGGCAGTCTTTCCCGGCGCAAAAACCCGGCCCCACGCCGATAACCAGCGGGGCGTCTGTGATATGGGTACCGAGATTCCGTTTGGCCAGCACCGCATCCACCAGCACCTTGGGGGAAAGGGAAGGGAGGGATTGCAGCTCGGGGTCGGGGAGTACGGCAACCAGGCCCTCCTTGCAGGCTTTCAGCGCTTCTTCGGGGGAACCACAGGCCACGGCAGTAACGCCTTCCACCGTAAACCGGCCGCTTTCCAGCGCCGTAGAAAAGGCCACCGTCCGGCGGATAGCCGTGGGCATGGGCAAATCTGTCATAATAATTTGAAAGTGGGACTGCCGCAGCCGCCAGGCAATGCCGGTGGCAATGTCTCCGGCCCCACGAATCACAATCAGCATCCAAATCTTCCTTTCTGCTATAAAGCCTCCCATTCTCCCAAACAAAGGGAAGCCGTCACCACCGCCCCATCCAGGCGGGCTTTGCACAAGCAGGCGGTTTTTGCGGCTTCTTTTTGGCACAATTCCCGCTGGTTCAGCAGCAGCGAAAAGGGCCGCCCCTCCACGCCCTTTTGCAAGCCCTCGGGAGAAAGGGCCATTTTTGCCAAAAGTTCCGGGGTAACGGGGGAATCCATGGGGGCATGGAGCTTTTCTGCCGCCAGTTCCGGGCGAAAACAAATTTCTTTCAGCGGCTTTCCCAGCGCGCTCATGCCCAAAACCCCCACCACGGCGCCAGCCTCTTTTGGAATTACCGGCTCCTTTTCGCCGGGCATTTTACAGGGGAGCCGCCGGCTTCCGTCTGCTTCTGCCAGCACATAGTCAAAATGCTCCTGCAAAAGCAAAAGCCCCTCTTCCGAAATGCCGGTGAGCTTTCCCCGCCCGTCAACCCTTCCGCCGGC